>NZ_LKCP01000023.1:0-3386 GCF_001518755.1 Bacillus sp. AM 13(2015)
AAAAGATTTTTCAAAAGAGTTGTTTACTAGAAAAGACCTTTCATTTCGAATTACGAGCAGTGCATTTACTCTTTTTGAAATAGAAGCTGTTGATTTTGATGACGGAACGTTATATTTTAATACAAATCGCGGGAAGAAAGGCACACAAGAAGATATGATCGCGACGTTCAATGATTATAACTATTACAAGTGATAGGTTATTTGCAAAAAGCCCCTCAGTTTATGAGGGGCTTTTTCCGTCCATCACCCATAATAATTATTGGCTTGAATAAAAAATTGGGATTGTGTGTAGTTATATGTGATTTTCGAAAAGTCGAAGGGCTGGCCGTTTGTGAGGTGAAAGACCGTCTCGACGCGGAGGGCGGGATCGTCTTGTTTGAGGCCGAGGTGCGTCGCTTCGGTTTCATTCAATTTGCCTACTTGTAAGTACATATCGGAGAAACCGACTTTGAGCCCCAAACCTTCACTGACGAATTTAAAAACAGAATCGGCGGCAATTTCTGTGTTGAGATAAGGAATAATCGTTTTTCGGTAATAGGATTCTTCTAAACATAAGGTTTGTCCGTTGATGTAACGAATGCGTTTAAGGTAAAAAACATCTTCATCTTGTTCAATGTTCAAATTAAGTGCAGCTTCTTCGGACGGTTTGATGGTGTCTAGCATTAAAACCTCTGATGTCAGTTGAAATTCCTCTAAGTCTTTTTTAAACCCTTGGTTGGATAAAAGGCTGATGTATCCCTTGCGCCGGTGTCTTCGAACAAAGATGCCGCTGCCCCTCACTTGATAGATAATTCCTTTTTTTTCGAGTAATTCTAACGATTTGATAATGGTACTTTTGCTCACAGCAAATTGACTCATGAGTGTTTCGAGTACAGGGAGCTTATCTCCTTGTTGCATCTCATGGGTGACAATATATTTTTCAATATCGCTCGCAATTTGTTGATACTTTAACATGGCTATTCCTCTTTGTTTTCACGATTTATTGTCTTTGTATTATAGCACATACCTAATTTCCTTTGATATGCTATCTAAAATTATATATGTATTGATAAATTGTACCGGTATAATTATAATGTACATATACTAGTAGTGATAAAGGGGGGTTTTATATGTCAAAAGTGAGGGACTATCAAAAGCTTGCAGAAGACATCTTAGAGGCAGTTGGCGGAGAAGAAAATGTGGTGAGTGCTGCAAGATGCGCCACGCGGCTGCGTTTGGTCTTGAAACGTTCGAATCCAAAGGCAAAGGAAGCAGTCAATGCGATGCCTGGCGTCATTACCGTGGTGGAAAATGGCGGTCAATTTCAGGTCGTTATCGGTCAGCATGTTGGTGAGGTATATGAGCATTTTTCAAGCCTTGTTCAGCTGCAGCCGTCTGATGATGATCAGCCAAATGAAAACAAGGGAACGGTGCTGAACCGTGTCATCGCGACCATGTCTGCTGTGTTTGCGCCATTTGTGTATATTTTGGCAGCAGCAGGTATTTTACAAGGTGCACTTATCCTCATTAATTTATTATTTCCAAGCTTCTCGAAAACGGGAACGTATGAAGTCTTTAGCTTTATTTCATGGGCGCCGTTTACGTTTTTGCCTATCTTTATCGCCATCACAGCAGCCAAGCATTTTAAAACGAATATGTATATCGCCGTAGCGTGTACAGCAGCGCTTGTCAGTCCAGCTTGGACGGAGATTGCTGGACGCGTGGCATCAGGGGAAGGCGTTACTTTTTTAGGCATAGCGTTATCTGAAACGGTTTATACGTCATCTGTTTTGCCGCCGCTATTCTTGGTATGGATCCTTTCATATGTAGAGAGATTTTTAAACAAACGCATTCACGAGGTGGTCAAACCGTTATTTGTCCCATTTATCTGCATGGTTGTCATGGTTCCGTTAACGATTCTATTAATTGGTCCTCTTTCGACAGCCGGTGCAAATGGGATTGCAAACGGATACAATGTTTTAGCGGAAAATGTCCCAGCTTTAGCAGGTGCTATTATCGGAGGATTCTGGCAAGTGCTTGTCATTTTCGGTGTTCATTGGGGCATCACACCAATGGTGCTCGCCAACTTTGAACAATATGGACGTGACTCCTTCCAGGCATATCAAACCATCGCTGTTATCGCTCAGGTCGGCGCAGTGTTAGGGGTTATTTTAAAAGCAAGAAACCGCGAAACACGAAAAGTCGGGGTTTCAGCGGGAATCACGGGTCTCTTTGGAATTACTGAGCCTGCGATTTATGGGGTTACCCTGCGTTTCAAAAAACCATTTATTTTCGGATGTATATCTGGAGCGGTCGGTGCCATTGCTGCCAGCTTCTTTACGCCTTATTACTTTGCGTATGCAGGTTTGCCTGGTCCACTGACGATTGTAAACGGAATTAGTTCAGATTATCCAACATCAATTATCGGCATATTGATTGGTGTCGCAATTGCGCTGATCTTACCAGTTGTGCTTATTCAAATGTTTGGTTATGGGGAAGATACAGTGGAACAGACAGCCGGTGCAACGTCTGATAAAGAGCAAGTTGGAGAAAAAATGAATGCTTCGATGAATAATGAAGAGACCATTCCTGCACCGCTTGCAGGGAAAGTGATCCCGTTATCTGAAGTGCCAGATGCCGTATTTAGCTCGGGGGCGATGGGCAAAGGGTTTGCGATTGAACCGACAGACAACAAGCTGTATGCACCGTTTGACGGCAGTGTCGTCATGCTTGCGCCAACAAAGCATGCGATTGGACTGCGTTCAGAATTCGGGGTGGAGTTACTAGTTCATGTAGGAATTGATACGGTTTCCCTAGATGGCTCAGCATTTACTCTGCATATCAAAGAAGGCAGTAAGGTGAAGAAGGGTGACTTGTTGATGACATTTGATCAAGAAGCCATTGAAAGCAAAGGATTAAAAACAATCACACCAGTCATCATCACCAATACACAAGCGTACGAAGATGTGATTGTAGAAGAACAATCGACATGTCAGCCAACAGACGTCATGATCACAATTGTGAAATAGGAGGAATGAATAATGACATTACCAAAAGATTTTCTATGGGGCGGAGCATTAGCTGCACATCAATTTGAAGGTGGATGGAATGAAGCAGGAAAAGGCCCAAGTGTTGTAGATGTGATGACAGCAGGTGCTCACGGAGTACCGAGACAAATAACTGAAACGATAGAAGAAGATAAATTTTATCCGAACCATGAAGCGATCGATTTCTACCATCGTTATAAGGAAGATATCGCAATGTTTGCCGAAATGGGTTTAAAATGTTTACGTACATCGATTGGCTGGAGCCGGATTTTCCCTAAGGGAGATGAAGCAGAACCGAATGAAGCAGGGTTACAATTCTATGATGATGTATTTGATGAACTGCTCAAGCATGGCATCGAG
>NZ_LKCP01000024.1:0-14065 GCF_001518755.1 Bacillus sp. AM 13(2015)
AATATGCCTTGTGTTACTTACATACGTTAAATCTCCACTTTCAATTGAACCCGTGAAGAATAGTGATTGAATCGCAATTTCAAGCTCATCAATCCCCTTTTCTTGTAATAATGATGTCGTAACCACCGGACGATCCTTCGCTAACTGCTTGACCTTTTCAATATCAAGCTTAGGCTCAAGATCTGTCTTATTCACGATCACGATGATATCCATGCCTGAGACGGCCTCAAATAATTTGATATCCTCTTCTGATAATTCCTCGCTATAATTGAGCACAAGTAAAATCAGGTCAGCTTCTTTTAAGACCTGTCTTGATCGTTCAACCCCTATACGCTCAACAATGTCCTCCGTCTCACGTATACCCGCAGTATCGACTAAACGAAGCGGTACACCTCTAACATTTACATATTCCTCAATGACATCTCTCGTTGTTCCAGGAATATCCGTTACAATCGCTTTTGTTTCCTGTACAAGACTATTCAACAAGGAAGACTTCCCAACATTCGGTCTTCCAATAATGACAGTGGATAAGCCCTCGCGAAGTATTTTCCCCTGTTGAGACGTCGTTAGCAGTGACTCAATTTCCTTTTTCACTGATGTTGCCTTTTCAACTAAGACACGATGCGTCATTTCTTCAACATCGTCATACTCAGGATAGTCAATATTGACTTCAACATGGGCCAAAGTTTCCAATATCTCGCCGCGCAGTCGTTTAATCAAACCGGAGAGGCGTCCCTCCATTTGAGTAATCGCTACATTCATCGCACGATCTGTCTTTGCGCGAATCAAATCCATTACCGCTTCAGCCTGTGAAAGATCAATTCTTCCATTTAAGAAAGCTCGTTTTGTAAACTCACCTGGCTCCGCTAATCTTGCTCCTTCTCTTAAAGCAAGCTGCAATACTTTATTGACCGTTACAATTCCGCCATGGCAGTTAATCTCAATAACGTCTTCTCTCGTAAATGTTTTTGGCGCTCTTAATACTGACACCATGACCTCTTCTATTACTTGCTCAGTGCTAGAATCCACAATATGACCATAATGAATCGTATGAGAATCCACCGATACAAGTTTTTTCTCCTTAGGACCTTTATACATCCGATCAGCAATCTGTACCGCATCCGGCCCGCTTAAACGAATAATCGCAATTGCTCCTTCACCCATCGGCGTAGAAATTGCTGCAATTGTATCCATCACTCATTCACCTCTTTCTCTACTGAATAAACAGTCTGTTATCTATTAAATGGACAATGTCCATCTCTATATCAAAAACGCTTAATCCAAAATTTAAAGATACCATAAATGAAAGCGAAGTGAAAGTATCCCATATCTAATTATCCACAGCTTTGCATCTTATCTATTTTAACACTTAACTTATCCACATGTGAATAACGACGTTTGAAACTTGTCTTCACATCTTACACCTAAATCCAATAAATTTAAACGCCCTGACCCCTTTACTTACTTGTTAAAATGGCGTTTTACACTCATATCTCACACTTAATTTTTAGAAATAAAGGATGAATCATCTATAAAAAGCAATTTTTCAATAAAAAAAGACTAAAATCCAGCTTTGCTGAATCTTAGCCTTTCTGCTATTTTTTATACAACACCACAACATGACGCTTGCTGCCTGTATCTTCAGATGCCGTTGCAAGTTCTTTAGAGAATGCAGCAATCGCATCATGGACAATTTTTCGTTCATTCGAAGGCATTGGTTCTAAATGAACCTTTCTCTTCGTTTTTAAAACCCGATTTGCTGTTTTGACGGCATATTGTTCAAGTGCTTCTTGTCGTTTCTTCCTATAATCGCCAATATCAATTGTTATATGATGATACTGATCAGAATAACGATTAAACACTAGCTGTACCAACGTTTCTAAAGAGTACAATGTTTGGCCTCTTTTTCCAATCATTAATGACGTTTTATCTCCATCAATGTGGAAAGAAATCTTTTTCGGTTCCTGTTTGGAAATAATCTTTGCTTTAGGATCAATAGACTTAACAATTTTATCTAAATACTGTGTAGCTAATTTAAGTGCATTTATCTTTTCTACTAACTTGACCACAGCTTGTCTTTTACCAAATAATCCTAAAAACCCTTTATTTCCTTCATCTACTATTGTGATTTCTACTTCTTCTTGTAGTAGCTGAATTTGTTTAAGTCCGGAATCTACTGCTTCTTCGATAGTACGACCGACAGCAGTTATTTCCTTCATTTTTTATTCCCGCCAGCTTTTTCTTTTGTATCTACTTTTACTTGAGGTGTTTTAATCACCAATGTTTGAATGATCATGAAAATGTTACCTACAACCCAGTACAATGAAAGTGCTGCTGGGAAACTAATTGCAAACACAACGATCATAATCGGCATCACCCATAACATGATAGCCATTTGAGGGTTGTCCGAAGGATTTCCAGCCATCATCAGCTTTTGCTGAATGAAAGTAGCTACACCCGCAATAATCGGTAATAGGAACAATGGATCTGGGCTGCCTAAGTCAAACCATAAGAATGTATGCTTTTTAATTTCTGCTGTTCTCATAATTGCATGATAGAAACCAATAAGGATTGGCATTTGAATTAAAATTGGGAAACAGCCTGCTAACGGATTGACGCCATTTTTTTGAAAAAGGGCCATTGTTTCCTGCTGAAGCTGCTGCTGTGTTTTTTGATCTTTAGAGCTATATTTTTCACGAAGCTTTTTCAATTCAGGCTGTAATGCTTGCATCGCTTTTGTACTTCTTAACTGTTTAATCATTAATGGTAAAATAAGCAAGCGAATTAGCAGTGTCACAATAATAATCGCTACACCATAGTTTTCACCAGTTAAGTTTGCCATGTACGTGATTAATTGAGATAGTGGGTAAACAATATAAGAATTCCAGAATCCCTTACTATCTGATGTAATTGGTTCATTGATCTGTGTACATCCTGCCAATAAAACCAATACGCCAATCAAGCTAAATATTAGTAATAATCGCCTTTTCAACAAGATTCCTCCCATTACTTCAAACTTTATTTAAGTTGGAATTGATTAAGAAAGTGACTCACCTAATCAGTATGGTAACATTTTTTCTTTGCAAAGTGGTGGTTACATTTTAATTCACTAGATGAAGGAAGCGCTTTTAAAAATTGATTCAACGAAAGTTTCTATTACGAAGACTTTTTCGGTTGTTGTTGATAAACAGCGGATTTTCTAAATAAATGTTGGAGAGACTTCTTTGTTTCTTCAAAGGTCAATTCACTCGCTGGTTTTCGTGCAATGACTATGTAGTCTTTTTCTTGCTTTAACTTATGACCTTCCTCTAAAAACACCTGACGGATCAGTCGTTTAATTCGGTTTCTTATCACTGCATTACCAATCTTCTTACTGACGGACAATCCTAAACGCAGTTCATCTTGATTTGGCTGATCCAGCTGGTAAATAACGAATTGGCGATTTGCCATTGATTGACCTTTTTTGAACACCTTTTGAAACTCTTCATTTTTTTTTAGCCTGTTTCGCTTCTTCATGTTTTCTTCCACTCCGATAAAAACTGACAGTTCATTTACGATTTTATGTAAAAAAGACCACTGACATTATTCAGTGGCCTAAGCTGATAATTTTTTTCTACCTTTGCTGCGGCGTCGCTTTAAAACTAGACGTCCGTTTTTAGTACTCATACGGCTGCGGAAGCCATGAACTTTACTACGCTTACGGTTATTTGGTTGAAACGTTCTTTTCATTTATGACACCTCCCTGAGGAATAGCTGTTTAAGACAGTCTAACTCATTATATTTGTGTAACCCATCGATTGTCAATATCAATGATAAAACTCTTATTATCAACCTTATAAGCATAACATAAGTTATCAAACGAAGAAACCTTCTTTTTTAGTTTCCAGCATTTTATTCTTTTTTTCCTCCTAAAAGACCTTCAAAACATGGATGTGGATATTTTTCCAGCATATTTAGACTATCCACACCCATTATCGACATTTTTTTCACACAAATAACCGATGTGGATAATTATTTTTCAACAGGATGTAAAGTGTGTGGATAAGTTTGTGACACCCATTGCACCATCTTGTTTATTTTGATATTATATTTGTGTTTTAACTCTTAATTACTTATCTGGCCCATTTATATTATCCACAATTTGTGGATAACCTGTGGAAAGTTATTACACAGCCTGTTGAATTGTTTATCCACAGCTTGTGTAATTTGTCGAAAAGACGTTTTTCTACTATATTAATTGTTTTCAACAATGTATGTGCACGAATGGTGATGACCATTTGCTCTTTTTCGTGTTCTATAACAGTTTGATACTGGTCATTTTAATAAAGAAAAGGAGGGGGGAGAGGCCTTATGGAAAATATTTTGGATCTGTGGAATAAAGCACTTCAAAAAATAGAGACAAAATTGAGCAAACCCAGTTTTGAGACATGGATGAAATCGACAAAAGCCCATTCTCTTCAGGGAGATACGCTTACAATTACGGCACCAAATGAATTTGCTAGAGATTGGCTCGAGTCAAGATATCTTCACTTAATTGCTGATACCATCTATGAACTAACAGGTGAAGAGCTCAGCATTAAATTTATTATTCCTCAAAATCAGGACGAAGAGGAAGCCATGCCAAAGTCTCCAATCAAAAAAATGTCTAAAGAAGAGCCTGTTGACATTCCACAAAATATGCTGAATCCAAAATATACATTTGATACTTTTGTTATTGGTTCAGGCAACCGTTTTGCTCATGCCGCTTCACTTGCAGTCGCGGAAGCACCAGCAAAAGCATATAACCCGCTTTTTATTTATGGGGGCGTTGGTTTAGGAAAGACTCACTTGATGCATGCGATTGGTCACTATGTGATCGACCATAATCCATCAGCCAAAGTGGTCTATCTATCATCTGAAAAATTTACTAATGAATTTATCAACTCAATCCGAGATAACAAAGCTGTCGACTTCCGTAACCGTTATCGGAATGTAGACGTGCTTTTGATAGATGATATTCAATTTTTAGCAGGAAAAGAACAAACTCAAGAAGAGTTTTTCCATACATTCAACACACTTCACGAAGAAAGTAAGCAAATCGTCATTTCTAGTGATCGGCCTCCGAAAGAAATTCCGACACTTGAAGACAGATTGCGCTCTCGATTTGAATGGGGCTTAATTACAGACATTACCCCGCCAGATCTAGAAACACGTATCGCAATTCTGCGCAAAAAAGCAAAAGCAGAAGGCTTAGATATTCCAAATGAAGTCATGCTTTACATTGCCAATCAAATCGACAGCAATATTCGTGAGCTGGAGGGTGCTTTGATTCGTGTCGTTGCTTACTCATCTTTAATTAATAAAGACATTAATGCAGATCTAGCAGCTGAGGCACTAAAGGACATCATTCCTTCATCGAAGACAAAGGTCATTACAATTAAAGATATTCAAAGAATCGTAGGGCAGCAATTTAATATTCGATTAGAGGATTTCAAAGCGAAGAAACGTACGAAGTCAGTTGCTTATCCAAGACAAATTGCCATGTACCTCTCTAGAGAAATGACCGATTCCTCTCTGCCTAAGATCGGAGAAGAATTTGGCGGTCGTGATCATACGACTGTCATTCATGCTCATGAGAAGATTTCGAAATTAATCGTTGAAGATGAACAGCTTCAGCAGCATGTCAAAGAGATCAAAGAACAATTAAAATAACCAAGCTGATATAATGAGTACGGGAAAATGTGAATAACTAGAGCATAGTCATACACAGTCTGTCCACATGTGGATAGGCTGTCTTTCCTTTCTTTTTCTCGACTTATCCACATATTCACAAGCCCTACTATTACTTCTACGATTTTTATTAATAAAATATATATACATGTCATTAAGAAAATTTAGGAGGACCACTATGAAATTCACGATTCAAAAAGATCGTCTTGTCCAAAGTGTCCAAGATGTATTAAAGGCCGTATCCTCTAGAACAACGATTCCTATTTTGACAGGGATTAAAATTGTTGCGTCTGATGAAGGAGTTTCTCTAACAGGAAGCGATTCTGATATCTCAATTGAATCTTTCATTCCTCAAAGAGATGGAGATTTAGAGGTTATCACCATTGATCGTCCAGGAAGTATTGTGCTTCAAGCCCGCTTCTTTAGTGAAATTGTAAAGAAACTGCCTATGGCTACTGTCGAAATTGAAGTAGAACAAAACCACCTGACCATCATCCGCTCTGGTTCAGCAGAATTTAACTTAAACGGCTTAGATGCTGAAGAATATCCGCATCTTCCACAAATTGAAGAGCATCATGCATTTCAAATTCCGACAGATCTGCTTAAAAACTTAATTCGTCAAACTGTTTTTGCAGTGTCCACCTCAGAAACACGACCTATCTTGACAGGTGTAAACTGGAAAGTTGAAAAAGGTGAATTAATATGCACGGCGACGGATAGCCACCGTCTTGCTTTAAGAAAAGCGAAGTTAGATATTAACGAGGAAAGTTCGTATAATGTCGTGATTCCTGGGAAGAGTTTAACAGAGCTAAGTAAAATTCTTGATGATGGACAAGATCTTGTGAGCATCGTCATTACAGAAACACAAGTTCTTTTTAAAGCACAAAACGTCCTGTTCTTCTCAAGATTGCTGGATGGTAATTATCCAGATACAGCTCGTCTGATCCCGCAAGAAAGTAAAACGGATGTCGTGGTCAACACGAAAGAGTTCCTTCAAGCCATTGATCGTGCATCACTTTTGGCAAGAGAAGGACGTAATAATGTCGTGAAACTATCAGCTGATCCTGAACAAAGCCTTGAAATCTCTTCTAATTCGCCTGAGATCGGTAAAGTGGTGGAGACGGTTCAAGCAGATGATATTAAAGGGGAAGATCTTAAAATCTCCTTCAGTCCAAAATATATGCTGGATGCGTTAAAAGTATTAGAGGGAACCGATATTCATGTAAGCTTCACTGGTGCAATGAGACCGTTCCTCCTACGTACGCCGAATGATGATTCTATCCTGCAATTGATTCTTCCGGTAAGAACGTATTAATTCAATCTAAAATGGCTGCTGTGTGAGTGCACAGCAGCTTTTCTTCTCGTTTTCCATGCTTTCTTTCATCCCAGTTCGCTTTCCCCCTTTCCTTCTTGTCTTGTTTTTTAGTACAATTAGATATTAGTGATATTGAAAGAGGTCGATACAATGCCTAATCTTATAACCATTGAAACAGAAATGATTACATTAGGGCAGTTTTTGAAATTAGCCGAAGTCATCCAATCTGGCGGAATGGCGAAATGGTTTTTAAGTGAACATGAGGTGTTCATTAATCAAGAGCCAGATAATAGACGGGGACGCAAACTATACCCAGGAGATGTTGTCGAGATAGAAGGTTACGGCACATTTCAAGTTGTGAATTAGAAACGGGTGACAATACATGTACATTCAAAGTCTGGCGTTAACTTCATACCGAAATTATGAACACACCGAGCTTCAATTCGACAATAAGGTGAATGTCATGATCGGTGAGAATGCCCAAGGTAAAACGAACTTGATGGAAGCGATCTATGTATTGTCGATGGCAAAGTCTCATCGTACGTCAAATGATAAAGAACTTATCCGATGGGACCAAGACTATGCTAAAATAGAAGGTAGAGTCATTAAAAAAAATGGTCCACTCCCAATGCAGCTCGTGATCTCAAAAAAAGGGAAAAAGGGTAAGGTCAATCACATTGAACAACAGAAGCTCAGTCATTATGTTGGTGCGTTAAACACCATCATGTTTGCGCCAGAGGACTTAAGTCTTGTGAAGGGCAGCCCGCAAATCCGCAGAAGATTTCTCGACATGGAGATTGGACAAGTTTCTGCTGTCTACTTGCATGATTTATCGCTCTATCAAAAAATCCTCTCTCAGCGTAATCATTACTTGAAACAATTGCAGACAAGAAAGCAAACGGATCAAGCGATGCTGGAGATTTTAACAGAGCAGTTGATTGATGCGGCAGCGAAAGTTGTCAAAAGACGACTGACTTTTACGAAACAGCTCGAAAAATGGGCGCAGCCGCTGCATTTTGGGATTTCTAGAGAGCTAGAAACACTCACGCTCCAATACCAGACGGCAATAGAGGTATCAGAAGCGTCAGACTTGTCGAAAATAAAGAATAGCTATGAAGAATCGTTTCAGAAACTAAGAGAGAGAGAAATAGACCGAGGGGTGACACTGTGGGGACCTCACAGAGATGACCTGCTTTTCTTTGTAAATGGTCGGGATGTTCAGACATATGGCTCTCAAGGGCAGCAAAGAACAACAGCTCTTTCACTAAAGCTGGCAGAAATTGATCTGATACATGAAGAAATCGGAGAATATCCTATTCTTCTACTTGATGATGTGTTATCTGAACTTGATGATTACAGACAGTCTCATTTGCTCCATACCATTCAAGGACGTGTCCAGACCTTCGTCACTACAACAAGTGTTGAAGGTATCGATCACGCCACCTTGAAAGAAGCGGAAATTTTCAGAGTAGCCAGTGGAAAAGTAATTGACTGATAAATGAGGTGTGAGTCTTGTATATTCATTTAGGTGATGATTGTGTTGTTTCTACACGAGAGATTGTCGCAATTGTTGATTACAAAATGAGGTCGTCTTCTGTTGTAGAAGAGTTTCTACAAAAACAAGAGAAACAGATCATTTCGTTATCCCAAGGGACACCCAAATCCATTGTCGTCACAACTGAATCTGTTTATTACTCTCCTCTTTCCTCAAGCACGCTCAAAAAACGTGCTTCGTTTGTGATTGAAATTGAAGTCTAAAAGCTCAATTCATATAAATATATCGTTTAAGAAAAGTGTAGGTGAATGTACGTGGCAATGGAACAGCAACATAATAGTTATGATGAAAATCAGATACAGGTGCTTGAAGGACTAGAAGCTGTTAGAAAACGTCCAGGAATGTACATTGGGTCAACCAATGCAAAAGGACTTCACCATCTTGTATGGGAAATTGTCGACAACAGTATTGATGAAGCATTAGCTGGTTATTGTACAGACATTACAGTGCAAATTGAAAAAGATAACAGCATTACAGTAAAAGATAATGGCCGCGGGATTCCTGTTGGGATTCATGAGAAAATGGGGCGTCCTGCCGTAGAGGTCATTATGACTGTTCTTCACGCTGGTGGTAAATTCGACGGCAGCGGTTATAAAGTATCAGGCGGTCTGCATGGTGTAGGGGCATCTGTTGTAAATGCATTATCTACTACTTTAGACGTGACTGTATACCGTGACGGAAAAATTCATTATCAGCAGTTCAAACGCGGCGTTCCAGTGGGAGATTTAGAGGTTATTGGTGAAACAGATGTAACCGGGACAACCACTCACTTTGTGCCAGATCCAGAAATTTTCACGGAAACCATTGAATTTGATTACGATACACTTGCCAACCGTGTTCGTGAGTTGGCTTTCTTAACAAAAGGTGTAAACATCATCATTGAAGACTTGCGTGAAGGCAAAGAGCGGAGAAATGAATACTGCTACGAAGGCGGTATTAAGAGTTATGTAGAACATTTAAACCGCTCAAAAGAAGTTGTTCACGAAGAACCTGTTTATATCGAAGGTGAGAAAGACGGAATCACGGTTGAAGTGGCATTACAATACAACGATTCCTATACAAGCAATATCTATTCCTTCGCCAACAATATCAACACGTATGAAGGCGGAACACACGAAGCTGGCTTTAAAACCGGTCTAACGCGTGTCATCAATGATTATGCTCGTAAAAATGGCGTATTCAAAGATGGGGATGCGAATTTGAGCGGTGAAGATGTGCGAGAAGGCTTAACAGCCATTATCTCCATCAAACATCCAGACCCTCAATTCGAAGGACAAACGAAGACAAAGCTTGGGAACTCAGAAGCGAGAACCATTACTGACTCCCTTTTCTCAGAAGCACTAGAGAAATTCTTGCTTGAAAATCCTGATTCTGCGAAGAAAATTGTGGAAAAGGGACTGATGGCGGCTCGTGCAAGAATGGCGGCCAAAAAGGCTCGTGAGCTGACAAGACGTAAAAGTGCGCTGGAAGTCTCCAGCTTACCTGGGAAACTTGCGGACTGTTCTTCAAAAGATCCATCCATCTCTGAGCTCTATATTGTAGAGGGAGATTCTGCGGGCGGATCTGCTAAGCAAGGCCGTGATCGTCACTTCCAAGCGATTTTACCGTTAAGAGGGAAAATCCTAAACGTAGAAAAAGCTCGTCTAGATAAAATTTTATCGAACAACGAGGTTCGTTCAATGATTACAGCGTTAGGAACTGGAATCGGAGAAGACTTTACTTTAGAGAAAGCACGCTATCACAAAATTGTGATCATGACAGATGCCGATGTGGATGGAGCACATATTCGAACGCTGCTCTTAACATTCTTCTATCGCTACATGCGTGAAATTATTGAAAACGGTTATGTGTATATTGCGCAGCCGCCTTTATATAAAGTGCAGCAAGGAAAACGTGTGGAGTACGTGTATAACGATAAACAGCTGGATGAGCTGTTAAAATCACTTCCTCAAACACCAAAGCCTGGACTTCAGCGTTATAAAGGTCTTGGAGAAATGAATGCTGCTCAGCTTTGGGAAACAACAATGGACCCTGATGCGAGAACACTTCTTCAAGTCACACTTGAGGATGCGATCGATGCTGATGAGACATTTGAAATGCTGATGGGAGATAAAGTAGAGCCGAGACGAAACTTTATCGAAGAAAATGCACAATACGTGAAAAACCTTGATATTTAGATAGATCCCTCCTGAGAACAACCTTATTTCTTGTTTGGAATAAGGTTGTTTTTCAAGAAATAGGGGCGTGTAACGAATGTCCTGGTTTTCCGTGTTTTCGTTGATTTTCTAGTAAATAAATGTGTATAAAGCCGAGATTATTGATATAATGGAGAATAGTCTTGTGAAGATAAATACATATTTTACTCCCACATAATTTATTTCATGTGATACGTAAAGGGAGGTTCTTATAGTGAGTGAACAACATACACCAAATGTACGCGAAGTAAATATTAGTCAAGAAATGCGTACGTCCTTTTTAGATTATGCAATGAGTGTTATTGTTTCGCGTGCATTACCAGATGTGCGAGATGGATTGAAGCCCGTGCATCGAAGAATTTTGTATGCGATGAATGACCTAGGTATGACAAGTGATAAACCATTTAAGAAATCTGCACGTATCGTTGGGGAAGTTATCGGTAAGTACCACCCTCACGGTGACAGCGCTGTATACGAAGCGATGGTTCGGATGGCGCAAGATTTCAACTATCGTAATATGCTGGTTGAAGGTCATGGAAACTTTGGTTCTGTCGATGGAGACGGTGCAGCGGCAATGCGTTATACTGAGGCGCGTCTATCTAAAATTTCAATGGAAATCCTGCGTGATATCACCAAGGATACGATTGATTATCAAGATAACTACGATGGCAGTGAAAGAGAACCAATTGTCATGCCAGCTCGATTCCCGAACTTATTAGTCAACGGGGCAACAGGTATCGCTGTAGGGATGGCCACCAACATTCCCCCTCACCAGCTAGGTGAAGTGATTGATGGGGTACTTGCGATTAGTCAAAACCCAGAAATGACAACACAGGAACTAATGGAGATCATTCCAGGACCAGATTTCCCAACTGCGGGACAAATCATAGGCCGAAGCGGAATTCGCAAAGCATATGAAACAGGCCGGGGCTCTATTACATTACGTGCAAATTCTATTATCGAAGAAACATCCAGCGGTAAGCAGCGGATTGTCATCAATGAAATTCCATATCAGGTCAACAAAGCCCGTTTGATCGAAAAAATCGCTGATCTCGTGCGCGATAAAAAGATTGATGGCATTACAGATCTGCGTGACGAGTCTGATCGTAATGGAATGCGGATTGTGATTGAACTGCGAAGAGACGCGAACGCCCACGTTCTATTAAACAATCTTTATAAACAAACGACACTCCAAACGTCATTTGGGATCAACTTATTGGCACTAGTTGATGGACAGCCGAAAGTCTTGTCCCTCAAACAATGTCTTGAATATTATCTAGAGCATCAAAAAGTGATCATTCGCAGAAGAACAGCATATGAACTTCGTAAAGCTGAAGCAAGAGCTCATATTCTAGAAGGTTTGAGAATCGCTCTTGACCATTTAGATGAAGTCATTGCATTAATTAGAAGCTCTCAAACTGCTGAAATTGCGAGAAATGGCTTAATGGAGAACTATAGCTTGTCCGAAAAACAAGCACAGGCCATTCTTGATATGCGTCTTCAGCGCTTAACTGGTTTGGAAAGAGAAAAGATAGAAGAAGAATACAAAGGACTTGTTGATTTGATTGCTGAGTTGAAAGCCATTTTAGCAGACAATGAGAAAGTTCTTGAAATCATTAGAGAAGAATTAACAGAAATCAAAGAACGTTTCAATGATACGCGCCGTACTGAAATTGTGACGGCAGGTATTGAAACAATTGAAGACGAAGATTTGATCCCTGTTGAGAATATTGTGATTACGCTGACTCATAATGGTTATATCAAGCGTCTGCCTGCATCAACATACCGCAGCCAAAAAAGAGGCGGTAAAGGTGTTCAGGGCATGGGAACCAATGAGGATGATTTCGTAGAACAGCTGATTTCAACATCTACCCATGATACGATCCTCTTCTTCTCTAATAAAGGGAAGGTCTATCGTGCGAAGGGATATGAAATTCCTGAATTCGGACGAACGGCGAAAGGGATTCCGATTATTAACCTGCTTGAAGTAGAAAAGGGAGAGTGGATTAATGCCATTATTCCAGTAAGCGAATTTGATGAAGATTCGTATCTCTTCTTTACAACAAGACACGGCGTATCAAAACGAACATCATTATCTCAGTTTGCCAACATTCGAAACAATGGACTTATCGCATTAAGTCTTCGTGACGAAGATGAACTGATGGCTGTCCGTTTAACCAATGGAGAAAAACAAATCATCATTGGTACGAAAAAAGGTATGCTGATTCGTTTTGACGAGACAGACGTTCGTGAAATGGGACGTACGGCAGCTGGCGTGAAAGGAATTACGCTTTCAGAGGATGACATCGTCGTTGGGATGGAAATCCTTGAGCCAGATGCAAACGTATTGATCGTAACCGAAAAAGGATATGGTAAGTTAACACCTGAAAAAGAATACCGTGTTCAAAGCCGGGGCGGTAAAGGTCTTAAAACATGTAAAATCACTGATAACAATGGTCCGCTTGTCGCAGTGAAGGCAACAAATGCTGAAGCTGAAGAGGACTTGATGATTATTACAGGAAGCGGCGTGATCATTCGTATGGCCGTTTCAGACATTTCAACAACAGGTCGAGTCACTCAAGGTGTCCGCCTGATTCGTCTTGGTGATGATGAACATGTCGCTACAGTGGCATTAGTTGAACAATCACAAGAAGATGATGAAGAGAATAGTGAAGAAAACGTAGAAACTATAGAGTCAGATCAAGAGCAATCTGAGTAAAAATAAAGCCGGTTCTTCACCGGCTTTATTTTTTTCTAAAAAAACATGAGTTTTTTTGAAATTTATAATGCTTTTTTCATAGATATGTGTTAATCTTTCAAAGGAGCAAAAAGAGGCTCTATTTTTTATCTCTTTTACAGTGGAAACTTCTTAAAAAAATAAAATGTTTTTTAAGAAAAATGTTGACTGTTGGTAGAGATATATGATATATTTAAGTGGTCGCTTTGAGAGAGTGACACACAAGTTCTTTGAAAACTAAACAAGACAAAACGTACCTGTTAATTCGAGTTTTATAAAAAAATCCTATGATACTTCATAGGTAGTCAGTCAAACGCTGACGAAAAACAAAACTTCGGTTTTGTATTTTTTCGGAGAGTTTGATCCTGGCTCAGGACGAACGCTGGCGGCGTGCCTAATACATGCAAGTCGAGCGGACAGAAGGGAGCTTGCTCCCGGATGTTAGCGGCGGACGGGTGAGTAACACGTGGGTAACCTGCCTGTAAGACTGGGATAACTCCGGGAAACCGGAGCTAATACCGGATAGTTCCTTGAACCGCATGCGGTTCAAGGAA
>NZ_LKCP01000025.1:0-8070 GCF_001518755.1 Bacillus sp. AM 13(2015)
GAACTTTTTTATGGTCATCTACATAACTAAGGTTTGAATAAATCAAAAAATCTGCCGAGTAAGAGTATAGATAATGACCGTTGAATAAAGAGTTGTCATATAAATTAGTGAATAGACAAACATAAATGATGCCCACTTCTCTGAATTCATTCGCTTGTAACCTAAAATACTTAAACAAATCCATATAAAACCTAGAAAAAAAGACATAAGCACAAGCCCTATGCTTAAAGAACGGAAAAGAAAACTGCTTAAGGTTATTGCTAAGATATAAAGATTGGTTTGCAAGTATGTTCTTTTCATTCCTTTTACAACAGGTAACATGGGAATGTTTGCTGCCTTGTATTCATTTTGCTTTCGAATAGCTATTGAGTAAAAATGCGGCATCTGCCAAATAATTGTAATGAAAAATAATCCCAGAATAGCTGGGTGTGAGATGTCTGTTGAAATAGCCGTCCAACCAATGAGAGGCGGCATTGCCCCAGAAATACTACCAATTTCTGTGTTGTAAACGGTTTTTCTTTTACTCCACATTGTATAAGGGAAAATATAAAAAAGTAAACCAATCAATCCTATAATAGCTGCTAGATAGGTTGTAAATGCTAAAAAAATCAATCCTAAAATAGACATTAAGATACTAAGCCATAGAACTTTTTTAAGATTGACTTCTCCTGTTACAGTAGGTCTGTTTTTTGTTCTATTCATCACGGAATCTATGTCCCTATCATACAAATTGTTTAAAGCTCCAGCAGCACCAATTAATAAAATTGAACCTGTAAATGCAAATAGTATCTCAATAGATTTATGAAGGATGTCAATTTGATAAGTGTATAATGCCAAGGTTAAGCCAGCACACATTGGGATTAAATTTGATGTAATAATTCCTGATTTAACTGTTTGAGCGATTATGTCCCTTTTCGTTTTGTGAATTTTTTTCCCCATCTTTCGCATTGTTTTGCTCCTTTTCCATAGCGATTAATTGTTTATGCTGTACATCAAGATATATACCATATAGAATTAATATACTAATTGGTATATTAATTCTATATGGTATGATTGTCAAGATAAGGAGGTAAAGGAATGATTAGACAAAGAAAAACGCAAAATGAAAGGAAAGATGAAACACGGAAATTACTCATAAATTCTGCAGTTGAGAATTTCGCCAAGTATGGTTTTCATGGGGTCTCCATTGATAAATTGGCAGAATATGCGGGATTTAGCAAAGGGGCCTTTTATGCGCATTTCCATTCAAAGGAAGAGATCTTTCTGGCTCTATTGGAACAACAAATGCAATTACATGTTAAAAAAATCAATGCTTTATTAGCAGAACAGCCTTCTCTTTTACACTTTCCAGAAAAAATGAATCAACAGTCTATTCAAAATTGTGAAGAAAATCGGACGTGGAGCCTGCTAAATATGGAATTTCTTTTGTATTCAATGAGAAATGAGGAAGTAAGGTGTCAGTGGTCAAATATGATCCTACAATCGGTAAAACAAATCTCTCAATCCATTGAGAATTTAATAGAAAAAGAGAATCTTACATGTACTCTTTCACCTGAAGAAATGGCATGGACAATTCTCTCATTGGAAAATGGTATAGCAATATTTCATTTTATTAGTCAAGACCATATACCACGTGATTTATTAGAAAAATCCTTAAAAAGATTAATTTCCTATAAATAGAAATTAAGGTTCCTTAGTTTGAATGTGGTGGAGAAAGTGATTCTAGAAAGGAGGATTATAAGAAGTGTATTTGAAATATATCCAATTAATGTCAGCTGACGATTGTGGGAACTTAGCTAGCCAATCCCTTTGTATAACTGAAATGTTTTTATGGGAATTAGGGAAAAGAATTCAAACGAAAGATTGTGAGGCTATTGTTTTTATATGTGGATCTTTTAAAGACTACAAATTAATTAGTACTTCTAAAAATGAACCTGACATCTTATTTTTAAAAAATACTTACGAGCTAGAAGTACCCTTCTGTTACAGTGAATTTCAAAATGCAACAAATAAGAAAAAGATCTTAGCTGATACTTTGGAAAAAGCGATGCTCTATCTGTGTGAATTAAAAAATTGGGACAGTCAGCTCGTCAAAGCGACATTTCAAAAAATGAAAGAAAAGAAATATAAAGCTGAGATAAAAGGAAAACAAACAAAACTAAGCCCCGATAAAAAAAAGAAAGCATATCCTCTGATCGAGTTAGATCTAAAGCAGTTTACTCTCTATCTTGTCATTGAAGACAATAAAAGAAAGATATTATCTAAAAAACTAATTGCTAAAACCGATATCTATTTGGAAGAAATTTCTTATCATATGCGAGAGCTTAAGTGGTTAACTGATCATGAAGTAGCACTATTCAAACATACAAATAAACCTGTTTATACAAGTTTACGGTTATTGTGATAAGACAAACAGATGTTATTTTTACAGGAGATCAGAAAATCTTAAGCGAATTCGGACTTTATATCATTTGAAGAATATATACAAACTCCGTGACATGTTTTGTTAGGAGAGTAAATGAAATGTTTAGTAGTTTAGAAAGATGAATCTAATGTAGCTACCATCCTCATGGGATATGGCACTTGAACAATGAAATACTTGAAGAATCTGATGCAAATGCAAATTTTCTATTTAACATAAAAGTCTAGATGAGAATTTACAAACAATGAGAGAAAGGGGAAAGGTCCATGAAGTTCAGCCAAGATAAACAAGGCTTAATCAATGATTTGAAGCAGCGCTATCAATACTTGTTAGATTCCGCTTATCCAGATGATATCGTCTCTTTTGAAGAAGAAACTGGTATGCCCTCAGATGATTTTTATTTATTTTTTTCACTTGTTGCAGGCAGCTTAAGTTATGTGATCGATAATAAACGAATACCAAAAAAATAGTTAAACGTGCTACGTCAGTCATTTGAAGAGCAATATCCACAAATTAAAACCTATCAACATATTCTTGAATCGTATCCTTTATTACATTCCTATATCCAGTACCATGAGGAAACAAGAAAACGAATCATTGCATTTATACAATAACCTCTTGGAGGACAAACAATGACAAGGTTTTTAGATGGAAAAATCAGAAGCAAATCCCTGATTTCGATATCAGTCATCTAAAGCAAATCAATGAATTCCACTACTTTAAAGAGTATAATGAATATGACGACTTGATCAATTGTTTTGCTTTTGCACATCCAATATGAATCTAGTATCGAATTGAATGGTGCTAGTTTATCTACATATCTGCTACTCATGTTTCCCCATCCCAACACAGAAAGGTGCAATGACATTGAATCGAATCTTGAAATGGCTCTTATTTGCGGCGGTCATCGCTGGCTTATTGGTATGCGCATTCTTTGTGTTCCGTTTCAACCAGCCTAAACCGACTACAAACATCCATTATGCAGACACACAAAATAAACAGCAAACCCTCGATATGTATATGCCGAAGGGCAAAGATGAAGACAAAAAGAAGAAGCATCCAGTCATGATCTATCTCCATGGCGGCGGCTGGACAGGCGGCGATAAGAATAGAGTCGCTTCAAAGGCTGATTATTTTACAGGTCAAGGATATGTGTTTGTTTCGATGAATTACAGGCTTCACCCTAATGCCAACTATGAGCAGATGGCAGATGATACGGCAAACGCCATTAAATGGGTGAAGGATCATGCGGATGAATATCAAATTGATTCATCAAAAATCAATGTCATGGGTCACTCAGCGGGCGGTCATTTGACGGCGCTGGTTGCCACAGATTCGACCTACTTAAAACGTGTGGGGCTGTCGCCAACAACGATCAATTCCATCGTGATTTTAGATGGGCCGTTAAACATTAATCAATTTATACAAGCCATCCCATCGTACAAAAAAGTCTTTGGCAAACAAGAGGAGAATTGGACAAAGGCATCACCTGTTACTTATATGAATCAAAAGAATTTACCGCCTGTCTATTTGGTGACGGGCTGGGAAAATCCTGAGGTGTACAGATTTGCTGAAAAACTGAACCATGATAAAGGCTCTCGGTTTGTTTTTCGGGTGCATACGCTGAGCCACAGTGACCTGAATAAATGGTTTGGATCAGACAGAGCGTCAAAAGAAGCACAAAAAATGACGGAGGCTGTGATGGCTTTTGTCAAAAAACAAAATCAATAACGAAGACCATATGCTAGGCAATCCATTTTGTTGCAGTTATGATAAAACCTAAGTGGTTTGTTATTAAAGGAGTGTATGTCGTTGTCATCACGAATGGAAAATAAAGTGTTCAACTGCGAAAAGGAGCTGACGCTGAATATTATCGGCGGTAAGTGGAAAATGCTGATTTTATGGCATCTGGGCAGAGAAGGGACAAAACGTTTTGGTGAGTTAAAGTCGTTAATGCCTGGGATTACGCAAAGAATGCTTGTCAATCAGCTAAGAGAATTAGAGGAAGATCACATTGTGCACCGGGAGGTTTATCCTGTCGTCCCGCCAAAGGTTGAGTATTCTCTCACAGAACTAGGAGAAAGCTTAATGCCGATTTTAGAGGCGATGTATGATTGGGGAAAACAATATCTCGACAGCAATTTCTTAAAAGATGATAAATAGAAAGACTACCGATTGTAGGGCTAAAATAACTTTATTTTAGCCCTTTGTCTTTACCCTGAGATACTGCCCAAAAGACAGTATCTTTTTTGTAACCATATGCGGAAAAGTATAGTATGTAAAAAAAAAGTGCGTACTTACATTGCGTCATTCCTGTTGTTATACTCATTTCATCGTTCAAGATGCATCATCCGCGGAGCTCTTGAAGATGAGATGAAAAACGGGAGTGAAAGTTGATGAAATTACAATTAGCATTAGATTTAGTGAATATACCAGAGGCCATTGAGCTGATCAAAGAAGTAGAAGCATCTATTGATGTGGTCGAAATTGGGACACCTGTTGTGATTAACGAAGGGCTTCGTGCTGTAAAAGAAGTCAAGCAGGCTTTTCCGAATTTACGTGTACTCGCTGATCTAAAAATTATGGATGCTGCCGGCTATGAAGTGCAGCAGGCATCCGAAGCAGGAGCAGATATCGTCACCATTCTTGCAGCGGCAGAAGACATGTCCATTCAAGGAGCGGTGAAAGAAGCGAAAGCAAGAGGAAAACAAATTTTAGTTGATATGATTGGCATCAAAGATATCGCAGGCCGTGCAAAAGAGCTGGATGCGCTTGGAGTCGATTATATTTGTGTGCATACAGGCTATGACCTACAAGCGGTTGGTCAAAATTCATTTGCTGATCTTATGACGATTAAAGAAGTTGTCAAGCAAGCGAAAACAGCGATTGCAGGTGGAATTAAGCTTGATACGTTACCTGAAGTCGTGAAATTAAACCCTGATTTAATCATTGTCGGCGGCGGTATCGCAAGCCAGGACAATAAAGCAGAAGTGGCTGCACAAATGAAGCAGCTGATCGCACAATCATGAAGACCAGCGACTATGTGAAAGCCATTTTAAATGAGCTTTCTGAGCATTCGTCAGCCATTCAAGACGAACAAGCAGAGCGCCTGGTCACAAGTATTTTATCTGCACAAAAAGTCTTTGTGACAGGTGCAGGCAGATCTGGCTTGATGGGAAAATCGTTTGCGATGAGACTTACTCATATTGGCGTCAAGGCATATGTAATTGGTGAAACGAATACGCCTTCTTTTACAGAAGAGGATCTTTTGATTGTGGGGAGCGGCTCTGGCCGTACAGAGTCTTTACTTGTCCTTGCAAAAAAAGCAAAAGCATTTGGCGGAAAAGTGGCAACGTTCACGCTTTCTGCTGAGTCACTTTTAGCTGATCTATCGGATGAAGTCATCTTATTGTCAGGTGCACCGAAGGATCAACAGGAAGGAAACCATCATACCATTCAGCCAATGGGCTCACTATTTGAGCAGTCGCTTCTTCTGACATACGATGCGGTCATTTTAAGGTTAATGGAAATAAAAGAGCTCGACACACATACAATGTACGGTCACCATGCAAATTTAGAATAGATATTTTCAAAGCCTTTCCTTTCTTAAAAGGAGAGGCTTTTTCATTTAAAACAAGATCAGAATCTTGACATCATCTATTTGATGTAACTATAATTGTTACATCGTTAAAGAAAAAGTGCAGCACGGAAGGAAGATGAACATGAAAGTACAAATTTGGTCAGATATCGCCTGTCCTTTTTGTTATATAGGAAAAAAACAGCTGGAAACAGCGCTAGAACAATTTCCAGAGAAGGAACAGGTAGAGATAGAGTTTAAAAGCTTTGAGCTTGATCCACATGCACCTGTTGATGTCGATCATGACGTTCACGATATGCTTGTCAAAAAATATGGCATGAGCCGCAGCCAGGCCATGGCAATGAATGAGCAGGTGAAGCAGGCTGGTAAAGAGAAAGGAATCGATTTTCAATTCGATCCGCTCGTGTTGACAAACACTTTTGATGCTCATCGATTGGCGCAATATGCTGGTCAAAAGGGGAAAGGTGATTTCGTCATGGGAGAGTTGTTTCAAGCGTATTTTACAGATGGAAAGCATGTTGGTGACCGTCAAACTCTTTTAGACATTGCAGAAAAAGCAGGTCTTGACTTAAAGGAAGTAGAGCAAGCTCTTGACAGCGAGGAATTTGCAGATCATGTCCGAAAAGACGAACAAGAAGCGAGACAGCTTGGTATCAATGCTGTTCCATTTTTCTTGATCAATGACAAGTATTCAGTTGCAGGTGCACAGCCAGCAGATACGTTCCTGCGCGCACTTGAAACAGCTTGGACAGAGGAAGCAGCTCAAGCAGAGAAAGCTGCTGACAATGCGTTTGAAGCAGCATGTGCAGATGGCGTATGTGCGGTGCCTTCCCCTAAAGAAGAGGCGTAATAGATATGTTCCCTATCTTTTTATAAGATGGGGATTTTTTATTGATTCATGATGAATGAGGGGAAACACATGTCTTTCATTTCAGGGAGCCGAACCATTCACGCCTTATGCTGGAATCTAAAATAAAATGAGCCACCTGCGGCAAGGGCTCATTTTATTCGTTTGATCGTTTCACCTGGAACCAATTCAGGCTCGTAAAACGTTTGATCAGGTAGATTCTTTTTCCCTTGTACTTTTTTAATCATCCAGTCTGCTGCATCACGGCCCATTTGCTCCTGTGGATGGGTCAGTGTTGTCAGCTTCACATGGGCATTTTTCTGGGCAATATACGAATTATCCTGTCCAATAATCGAGAGATCATCTGGAATGGACAGCCCGATTTCGCTGCATACGCTGGCGACTTCTAATCCCACCTCATCGTTATAGCAAACAAGGGCGGTCAGTTCATGTCTGTGCGCCATCAGAAATGTGTGAATTTGCTCCCCCAAATGCTGCTTCGATTCTGTATCGAAAAAGAGCACATGCTCAGGCAGGAAATTAAGCTTCGCTTCACCTAGCGCTTGAATATAGCCCTTCATCCGATATTTCCCCTGTAAATCATCTGTTTTTGAAATAAGTCCAATTTGCTGATGGCCCGAGGTGATCAGCTCTTTTGTGGCTAAATAGCTGGACTTCACATCATCTAAACAGAGAAAAGGAACCTCTAGCTGCTCATAATAGGCATTGATCATAATGAGCGGTACATCCTGTTCTTTAAAGGATAAGTAGTACGAAATGTTTGGATTATATAAATTGCTTTTCGTCGGCTCGACAATAAGTCCGTCCACCCCAAAAGACAGCATCATTTCCAGTGCTTTTTTCTCCTGCTCAACATCGTTATTTGTGCTTGCCAGTAACAAGGAATAGTTCTCTTCGTTTAATCGGCTTTCAATGCCTCGAATGATGGAAGGGAAAATGTAATCGGATATGTATGTTGTAATGACCCCAATCGTTTTCATATGTGCATGTCCCGCAGGTTTTGTTTGATATTGATTGGTCACAAATGTGCCTGAACCTTTTTCGCTGCGCAAAAATCCTTCGCTGGACAATTCCAAAATGGCTTTTCGAACTGTATGTCTGCTTACTTGATACATGTCTTGCAGGCTTGATTCGGTTGGAATGCGCTCCCCGATCCGATAATCCCTGTGTAGTTTGTTTTAT
>NZ_LKCP01000026.1:0-27382 GCF_001518755.1 Bacillus sp. AM 13(2015)
GTGTTGTGCTTGGCAGTCTCAGAGGTCGGAGAGGATACCATCGCTTATTCTGATACTTCCTCATATGCTGCAAACATTGAAATGGCTGAGGCTGTATATCACGGAGAAGAAGCAAATCCTGCGGACTTCAAAGAGCTTGAAAAAGTCCACACGCCGCAAGCGAAAACAATCCAAGATGTGGCTGGATTTTTAGAAGTTGATCCTTCTGCATGCATGAAATCTGTTTTGTTTAAAGCAGACGATGCGTATGTTCTCATCCTTACTAGAGGCGATCATGAAGTAAATGATGTGAAAGTGAAAAACTTAGTAGGAGCACAGCTTGTCGAACTAGCATCACGCGAAGAAGTGCTAGAAGTCATTGGAACTGAGCCTGGATTTGTTGGACCTGTTAAACTGGAAGCAGAAGTCGATATTTATGCGGACCTTGCTGTGAAGGGAATGACAAATGCAGTCGCTGGTGCAAACGAAACGGATTATCACTATGTCAATGTCAACCCTGCACGTGATGTGTCAGTGAAAGAATTCACAGATCTTCGCTTGATTCAAGAAGGAGATGTTTCTCCAGACGGGGAAGGCACCATCCAGTTTGCAAAAGGGATTGAAGTAGGACAAGTCTTTAAACTCGGCACTCGTTATTCTGAATCAATGGATGCAACGTACCTTGATGAGAATGGACGGGCGCAGCCAATGATTATGGGCTGCTATGGCATCGGCATCTCTAGAACTCTTTCAGCGATTGTTGAACAGCATCATGATGAGAAAGGAATCATTTGGCCGGAAACAGTGGCACCATATGACCTTCACCTCCTTGCATTAAATATGAAAAACGATGCGCAAAAAGAATTGGCTGAAACGTTGTACGAGCGCTTAGAAGATGAAGGCTTTGACGTACTTTTCGATGACCGCCAGGAGCGTGCAGGAGTGAAATTTGCAGACAGTGATTTAATTGGACTGCCAATTCGCATTAGCTGCGGTAAACGTTCAGAAGAAGGTATTGTTGAAGTGAAGTTTAGAAAATCAGGTGAATCACATGAAGTATCTGTTGATGATCTGATTTCATTTATACGCCAAGCATAAAACGAACAAAAAAATGAAGGTACCTCCTGTAGAAAAGAGGTACCTTTCTGATTGAAAAAAGGAGGGTCCTGTCTTGGATGAACAATTACCGATCACACGGCGGCAATTTCATATATTACTCAATCAGATTCAAATGACAGATGATGACCTCAGTCGTTACTTTGAAGAAGGGGAAATCGTCAAATTGACGGTGCACAAAGCGACGAAAACATGGCATTTCCTTTTTAAATTTAAGGCTCTTTTGCCTTACAAAGTATACGCCATGTTTCTCAGCAGACTGACAAATGCATTTTCTCATATTGCACAAATTACTTGTACGATTGAAGTGAGTGATCCGCACATCTCTGAAGATCTCGTACAATCGTACTGGTCACATTGTGTGGAAGAACTTCAAGGAATTTCTCCCCCAATCATCAGTTTGCTTCAGCAGCAAAAACCGTCGCTGTCTGGCCATAAAATCATCATTAAAACGAAAAGCGAAACAGAGGCACTCGCTATTAAGAAGAAGTACAGCCCGATGCTCCAGGCCGCATTTAAACAAGTAGGTTTTCCAGAGCTGCAATTCGATACAGAAATTTTTGTATCAGATCAAGAGATTCAGAAGTTCAGAGAACAAAAGCTTGCTGAAGATCAAGAAAGAGCCATGCAAGCCCTCACTGAGATGGAGAAGAAAGAAAGTGAGGAGCAGGATGAAGCTCCATCGGGCCCTCTGATGATTGGCTATCAAATCAAAGACAATGAAGAAATTCGTACGCTTGACAGTATCATGGACGAGGAAAGAAGAATCACCGTTCAAGGCTACGTATTCGATGCAGAAACGCGTGAGCTGAAAAGCGGGAGAACGCTTTGTATCTTTAAGATCACTGATTATACAAATAGTATATTGATCAAAATGTTTGCAAGAGAAAAAGAAGATGCTCAGCTGATGAAATCATTGAAAAAAGGCATGTGGGTGAAAGCAAGAGGAAGCATTCAAAATGATACGTTTGTCAGAGATCTTGTCATGATCGCTAATGATGTCAATGAAATGAAACCGCAGCTGAAAGAAGATACAGCACCTGAGGGTGAAAAGCGTGTGGAGCTTCATTTACATTCACCTATGAGCCAAATGGATGCTGTCACTGGCATCGGCAGGCTTGTTGAACAAGCAAAAAAATGGGGACATGAAGCCATTGCTCTGACAGATCATGCCGTTGTACAATCCTTCCCGGATGCGTATGCAGCAAGTAAAAAGCATGACATCAAAATGATGTACGGTGTGGAAATCAATTTAGTGGACGACGGGGTACCGATTGCGTATAACCCAGAGCACCGCTTGTTAGAGGATGCGACATATGTCGTATTTGACGTAGAGACAACTGGACTTTCAGCCGTTTATGACACGATCATTGAGCTGGCAGCAGTGAAAATCAAAGGCGGGGAAATCATTGACCGCTTTGAGGCGTTTGCAAATCCCCATCACCCGTTATCAGCGACAACCATCGAATTAACAGGTATCACCGATGATATGGTGAGAGATGCACCAGATGTCGTCGACGTCGTACGGGATTTCAAAGAATGGATTGGACAAGATATTCTTGTTGCGCACAATGCGAGCTTTGATATGGGCTTTTTAAATGCAGCGTATAAACGCCTCTTAAAAACAGATAAAGCGTCAAACCCTGTCATTGATACACTTGAACTTGGCCGTTTCCTATACCCAGAATTTAAAAATCACCGGCTGAACACCCTCTGTAAAAAGTTTGATATTGAACTAACGCAGCATCACCGGGCGATTTATGATGCAGAGGCGACAGGCTATCTCATGCTGAAGATGCTAAAAGATGCGGCTGAAAAAGAGATTGCCTATCACGATCAATTGAATGAAAACATGGGGCAGTCGAATGCTTACCAGCGCTCACGTCCTTACCATGCAACTTTGATTGCTCAAAATGAGACAGGTCTTAAGAATTTATTTAAGCTTGTTTCACTTTCTCATATTCATTATTTCTACCGTGTCCCGCGTATTCCACGCTCCCAGCTTGAGAAATATCGAGAAGGTTTAATTGTTGGGTCTGCTTGTGATAAGGGTGAGGTATTTGAAGGAATGATGCAAAAGTCACCTGATGAGGTGGAAGACATTGCAGCATTTTATGACTATTTAGAGGTACATCCGCCAGAAGTGTATCAGCACCTGCTGCAGCTTGAGCTAGTTCGAGATGAACGTGCGTTAAAAGAAATCATCACAAACATTGTCAAACTTGGCGAAAAGCTGAATAAACCAGTTGTGGCGACTGGGAATGTACATTACCTGCATCCAGAAGACAAAATTTATCGTAAAATCTTAATTTCATCACAAGGTGGAGCGAATCCGCTGAACCGACATGAACTGCCAAAAGTTCATTTTAGAACGACAGATGAAATGCTTGAAGCGTTCTCCTTCCTAGGAGACGAAAAAGCGAAAGAGATCGTCGTAACAAATACGCAAAAAGTATCTGAGATGGTCGAAAGCATTAAACCTATCAAAGATGATCTTTACACACCAAAAATTGAAGGTGCAGATGAAGAAATACGGGAAATGAGCTATCAAATGGCGCGCAGTATCTACGGAGATGACCTGCCGAAAATCGTAGAAGACCGCATTGAGAAAGAATTAAAAAGTATTATCGGTCATGGTTTCGCCGTTATTTACTTAATCTCTCATAAGCTCGTAAAAAAATCACTTGATGATGGATATCTTGTTGGTTCAAGGGGATCTGTCGGATCATCTCTTGTTGCGACATTAACAGAGATTACTGAAGTAAATCCACTTGCACCTCATTATGTATGCCCAAGCTGTAAGCACTCTGAGTTCTTTAATGACGGATCTGTTGGTTCAGGCTTTGACCTTCCAGATAAAGACTGTCCTGAATGTGGAACGCCGTATAAAAAAGACGGACATGATATTCCGTTTGAAACGTTCTTAGGTTTTAAAGGAGACAAAGTCCCTGATATTGACTTGAACTTCTCAGGTGAATATCAGCCGATAGCGCATAACTATACGAAAGAGTTGTTCGGAGAAGAGTATGTATACCGAGCAGGGACGATTGGTACCGTTGCAGAAAAAACAGCATACGGTTACGTGAAAGGCTATGCAGGGGATCATAACCTTCATATGAGAGGTGCTGAAATCGACCGGCTTGTACAAGGCTGTACAGGGGTAAAACGGACAACGGGCCAGCATCCAGGCGGGATTATCGTTGTGCCGGATTATATGGACATTTACGATTTCTCACCTATTCAATACCCAGCAGATGCGACAGGTTCTGATTGGAAGACGACACATTTTGATTTCCATTCGATTCACGATAACTTGCTCAAGCTGGATATTCTTGGGCACGATGATCCAACGGTCATTCGTATGCTTCAAGATTTAAGCGGAATCGATCCAAAAACGATTCCAACAGATGACCCTGAAGTCATGAAGATTTTCCAAGGGACAGAGCCGCTAGGTGTAACAGAAGAGCAAATAGGCTGTAAAACAGGTACACTCGGTATCCCGGAATTTGGAACAAGATTTGTTCGGCAAATGCTAGAGGATACAAAACCAACGACCTTCTCAGAGCTTGTTCAGATTTCTGGACTCTCACACGGTACGGATGTATGGCTCGGAAACGCACAAGAGCTCATTCACAATAAAACGTGTGAACTAAGTGAAGTCATTGGGTGTCGTGATGATATTATGGTCTATCTCATCTACCAAGGCTTAGAGCCGTCACTTGCCTTTAAAATCATGGAATCTGTTCGTAAAGGAAAGGGACTTCCTCCTGAATGGGAAGAAGAAATGAAGAATAATAATGTACCAAACTGGTATATTGATTCTTGTAAAAAAATCAAATACATGTTCCCTAAAGCCCACGCGGCTGCATATGTATTGATGGCTGTTCGTATTGCTTATTTCAAGGTGCATCATGCACTCCTGTACTATGCGGCTTACTTTACCGTTCGTGCGGATGACTTTGATATTGAAACGATGACAAAAGGATCGAATGCAATCCGAGCCGTTATGGATGATATTAATTCAAAAGGTTTAGATGCATCACCGAAAGAAAAGAACCTATTAACTGTACTAGAGCTTGCCCTTGAAATGTGCGAAAGAGGCTACCATTTCAAAAAAGTTGACCTCTATCGCTCAAGTGCAACAGAGTTTATCATTGATGGAGACGGACTAATTCCACCATTCAACTCGATCCCTGGACTCGGAACAAACGTTGCGTTAAATATTGTCCGCGCGCGGCAAGATGGGGAATTCCTTTCAAAAGAAGATTTACAAAAGCGTGGAAAAGTCTCAAAGACTATTCTTGAGTATTTAGATCGTCAAGGCTGTTTAGAAGCACTTCCTGATCAAAATCAGCTTTCTTTATTCTAATGTGATGAATAAGAGCGCCCTTAAAAGGGCGTTCTTTTCTATATATACAATAATATTATTATGTTAACTAATAAAGATTTTTCACCAACTGGAATTATTTTCATATCCATTCATATATCTTGATTTAGCGTGATGTTTTAAGAGAAGAGATTGTATGTCATTCTTTCTACCCAAATAGAGCTCAAAAGAGAATTTCGCCGTCTGAAATGTTCTTAAGCGACATATGATCATTCTGGGTACAGTCAGAAGGAGAATCAAGAGAAAACTTCGATGAGCGTAAAGCTGATTGCTGTTTACTATGCTTATTTTTGAAACATATTTGATTCTTTTCAAAACTGTACAGATCACGAAACGAAGTATCAAAAGGAGGCGGTGCGTCTATTGATCAATGTTTCACTAAAAAGAAGGGGTGAGCAATAGAGAAATGGCATCTTACAACTATGTAGAGGTTTTACAAAAATCCATGCTTTTTTATGAAGCGCAACGGTCAGGCCGGCTTCCGGAAAACAATCGTCTTAACTGGCGGGGAGATTCTGGACTAGAGGACGGCAAGGATGTTGGGCATGACTTAACCGGCGGCTGGTATGATGCAGGAGATCATGTGAAATTTGGACTTCCGATGGCTTATTCAGCAGCCGTGCTTGCATGGACAGTATATGAATACCGGGATGCTTATGAAGAGGCGGAGCTGCTTGATGAGATATTAGATCAAATCAAGTGGGCAACGGATTATTTCTTGAAAGCACATACGGGCCCGAATGAATTTTGGGCGCAAGTAGGTGATGGAAATGCTGATCATGCTTGGTGGGGACCAGCAGAAGTGATGCCGATGAACCGGCCAGCTTTTAAAATTGATGAACATTGTCCTGGAACAGAAGTAGCTGCACAAACTGCGGCGGCTTTAGCAGCAGGTTCTATCATTTTTAAAGAAACAGATGCGTCTTATGCGGCAAAGCTTTTGACGCACGCTAAACAGCTATATGCATTTGCTGACAAGTATCGCGGCAAATATTCAGATTGTGTCACCAATGCGCAGCCATTTTACAACTCCTGGAGCGGCTATGTTGACGAACTGATTTGGGGCGGAATCTGGCTGTACTTGGCGACAAATGAAGAAACTTATTTAAACCAAGCATTAAAAGCGGTAGAGGAATGGCCGGAGGATTGGGATTATACGTTTACCATGTCATGGGACAATACTTTTTTTGCTTCACAAATCTTACTTGCAAGAATCACGAAAGAGAACAGATTTATAGAATCCACTGAGCGCAATCTTGATTACTGGACCACAGGTCTCGTTCAAAATGGAAAAGTAGAAAGAATCACCTATACGCCTGGTGGTTTGGCATGGCTAGATCAATGGGGTTCACTTCGTTATGCCGCCAATGCAGCATTTTTAGCCTTTGTTTATGCTGATTGGGTATCTGATCAAGAAAAGAAGAATCGATACCAATCGTTTGCAATCAAGCAAACTCACTATATGTTAGGTGATAATCCGCTGAATAGAAGCTACGTCGTTGGGTTTGGCCAGAATTCGCCGAAGCACCCGCACCATCGTACTGCACATGGCTCATGGTCTAACCAGCTGACAAACCCTCCAAATCACCGGCACACACTTTATGGAGCGCTTGTTGGAGGTCCTAATGCACAGGATCAATATGACGATGACATCTCTGATTATATATCTAACGAAGTGGCGACTGATTATAATGCCGCCTTTACTGGAAATATCGCCAAAATGGTGCAGCTCTTTGGTCAAGGCCAATCAAAGCTGCCAAATTTCCCGCCTAAAGAACAGGTGGAGGATGAGTTCTTTGTAGAGGCAGCTGTGATGCATAACGATACAACATCTACTCAAGTGAAAGCAGTGCTGTACAACAGGTCCGGCTGGCCGGCAAGAACCAGTCAAACACTCTCCTTCAGATATTACGTTAATCTGAGCGAGGTCTTTGCAAAGGGATTGACTGAAAAGGATATTCAGGTGACAGCAGCCTACAATGAAGGCGCTTCCTTATCGCCTTTAAAGGTATATGACGCATCAGCTCGCGTCTATTTTGCAGAAATTGATTTTACCGGCGTAGCTATTTCTCCTAGAGGAGAATCTGAGCATAAGAAGGAAATACAATTTCGAATATCTGCTCCAAATGGATCGAATATATGGGATGCCTCAAATGATTATTCCTATCAAGGATTAACATCCACTATGCAAAAAACAACGAAGATTCCTGTTTTTGACGATGGTGCTTTAGTATTTGGCACACTTCCAGACAAATAAAAATCAACGATTTTATTGAAAGGGTGAAGGACTTGTCAAATAAAGAACGGTTTTTAACGCTTTATCATCAAATCAAAAGCGATGCGAATGGATATTTTTCACCAGAAGGAATTCCGTACCATTCAATCGAGACGCTCATTTGTGAAGCGCCTGATTACGGACATATGACAACTTCGGAAGCGTATAGCTATTGGCTATGGCTTGAGGTGCTGTACGGACATTACACAGGGGATTGGAGCAAATTAGAGGCAGCTTGGGACAATATGGAGAAGTACATCATCCCAGTCAATGAAGATGGGCATGATGAGCAGCCGCATATGAATGCTTATAATCCGTCCAGTCCAGCCACATATGCAGCAGAGAAACCATTTCCGGATCAATACCCAAGCCAATTAACCGGTGCCCGTCCTGCTGGTCAAGATCCAATTGATGGTGAATTAAAATCAACCTATGGATCGAATGAAACGTATTTAATGCACTGGCTCCTTGACGTAGATAACTGGTATGGCTATGGGAACTTGCTCAACCCATCACATACAGCCGCATATGTGAACACATTCCAGCGTGGTCCACAGGAATCTGTATGGGAGTCCATCCCTCATCCATCACAAGACGATAAATCTTTTGGTAAGCCGAATGAAGGCTTTATGAGCTTGTTCACAAAAGAAAATCAAGCTCCAGCTGCTCAGTGGCGTTATACGAATGCAACAGATGCTGATGCACGTGCGATACAAGCGATGTATTGGGCGAGGGAGCTCGGCTATAATCAGTCAGCTTATCTTGATAAAGCGAAAAAAATGGGGGATTTCCTTCGTTACGGCATGTACGATAAATATTTTCAAACGATTGGAAGCGGGAAGCAGGGGAATCCGTATCCTGGAAACGGAAAGGGTGCCTGTCATTACTTAATGGCTTGGTATACCTCTTGGGGCGGAGGACTTGGGGAGTATGCAAACTGGTCATGGCGTATTGGAGCGAGCCATTGTCATCAGGGATATCAAAATCCTGTCGCTGCTTATGCTTTATCCTCAGATAAAGGAGGCTTAAAGCCATCTTCTGCTACCGGGGCAAGCGATTGGGAAAAAACTTTAAAGAGACAGCTTGAATTTTACGTATGGCTTCAATCGAAAGAAGGAGCCATAGCAGGAGGCGCAACCAATAGCTGGAATGGAGACTATAGCGCTTATCCGGCGGGAAGAAGTACTTTTTACGATATGGCATATGAAGATGCGCCTGTTTACCTTGATCCACCATCAAATAACTGGTTTGGAATGCAGGCGTGGCCAATGGAGCGCGTAGCAGAGCTTTATTATATTTTTGTCAAAGATGGCGACAAAACATCTGAAAATGTCCAAATGGCCAAATCTGCCATAACAAAATGGGTCAACTATGCATTAGATTATATTTTTATCGGCAGCCGTCCTGTGTCGGATGAAGAGGGTTATTTCTTAGATGAGCAAGGACAGAGAATTCTAGGAGGAACAAATGTTTCGGTTGCTACAACAAGTGCGCCTGGAGAGTTTTGGCTACCTGGAAATATTGCTTGGAGCGGACAGCCTGATACTTGGAATGGATTCCAGTCTGCAACAGGAAATCCAAATTTAACAGCTGTCACAAAAGATCCAACTCAGGATACAGGCGTATTAGGGAGTCTTGCCAAAGCTTTGATTTTCTTTGCTGCAGCCACAAAGCTGGAAACAGGTGATTATACAGCGCTTGGTGCAAGAGCGAAAGATGCAGCCGCGCAGCTTCTAGAGGTTGCATGGAATTACAATGATGGCGTCGGCATAGTGACCGAGGAAGATAGAGAAGACTATGACCGTTTCTTTAGAAAAGAAGTGTATTTTCCAAATGGATGGAACGGGACATTTGGTCAAGGAAATCAGATTCCTGGAGCCAGCACCGTTCCTTCTGACCCGCAGCGAGGAGGGAATGGGGTCTATACGAGTTTTGCTGACCTTCGTCCGAAGATTAAACAAGATCCAGCGTGGTCTTCACTCGAAAGTAAATATCAGTCTTCATTTAATGAAGCTACAGGCAAATGGGAGAATGGCGCACCAGTTTTCACTTATCACCGCTTCTGGTCTCAAGTGGATATGGCCACTGCCTATGCTGAATATCATCGTCTGATCAACTAAGAGATCAAAGGTCAAATTCAAGCTGTCGGCTTCTAGCCGGCAGTTTGAATAGAAAATATCAAGAATCCAATGAAGATAAGGGTGAGTTTATATGGTCAAAGAAAGAAGTTTTCTTCATCATTCATTCAATAGGGGCGAAAATGGACAGGACAGTCTGATGTGGAAAAAAGAGGCGGATGATCGAATCTCAGAGCATAGACAAAGAGATCTTGTGATCAACGTGACAAACGGTGAAAAAAAGCCAATAGCAGGTATAGAGGTTGAAATAAAGCAAATCAGACATGAATTCGCCTTTGGTTCAGCGATGAATGATCAAGTGTTATTTAATCAACAATATGCTGATTTTTTCGTGAAGCATTTTAATTGGGCTGTTTTTGAAAATGAGGCAAAATGGTATGCGAATGAGCACAAAGAGGGAGAATCACCTACGAAAAAGCAGATGCGATGCTGAATTTTGCAGATCGACATCAGCTTCCAGTGAGGGGGCACGCTTTGTTTTGGGAGGTAGAGGATGCGAATCCAAGCTGGCTAAGGTCACTGCCGAATCACGAAGTATATGAAGCCATGAAAAACCGGCTTGAGCATGCGGGTAATCACTTTAAGGGGAAATTCCGTCATTGGGATGTAAACAATGAAATGATGCATGGTTCATTTTTTAAAGATCGCTTTGGGAAAAATATTTGGAAGTGGATGTATGAAGAAACGAAAAAAATTGACCCTCAAGCACTATTGTTTGTGAATGATTATAATGTGATCTCATATGGTGAACACCATGCCTATAAAGCGCATATCAATGAACTGCGTCAGTTAGGCGCACCTATTGAGGCGATTGGGGTTCAAGGCCATTTTGAAGAACGGGTCGACCCAGTCATTGTCAAAGAGAGACTCGATGTGCTTGCTGAGCTAGGTCTTCCAATATGGGTCACAGAGTACGATTCTGTTCACCCTGACCCTAATAGAAGAGCGGATAACCTGGAAGCTTTATATCGCGTCGCATTTAGTCATCCAGCCGTAAAAGGAGTGCTGATGTGGGGATTTTGGGCAGGTGCCCATTGGAGAGGGGAAAATGCAGCCATCGTGAATTATGATTGGTCTTTAAATGAAGCAGGAAGACGTTATGAAAAGCTTCTAAATGAGTGGACGACCCAAAGAGTTGAAAAAACAGATGATAATGGCCATGTGAGATGTCCAGCATTTCACGGAACATATGAGATTCGAATCGGTAAAGAAAGTAAAATGTTGAAACAGCAGACGATAGAACTTGATTCAAATGAACAAACACCGCTCCAACTAGATGTGATCCTACCTCAAGAAGGATAGAGATAGATTGTGAGGAGAATATAAATGAAAAAGTGGGCTCAAAGAGTGTCTTGCTTCATACTTGTGGCCGCTATTTGGTCCGGCTGGTTTTCGCTTACGATTAAAGCCGCCGCTTATGTGCAGACGTCTGGTACACAATTTACGCTGAACAATCAACCATTTTACTTCGCCGGCACAAATAATTACTATTTCCATTACAAATCTAAAAAAATGGTAGATGCTGTGTTCGATGATATGAAAGCAATGAATTTAAAGGTCATACGGATTTGGGGCTTTCACGACGGGGCCCCTCAAGAAAACTCAGTCTTACAATCTAGTCCAGGGGTCTATGAAGAATCGGGTTTTCAAAAACTAGATTATGCCATTTATAAAGCAGGCCAGGAAGGAATAAAGCTTGTCATCCCACTAGTGAATAATTGGGATGACTTTGGTGGTATGAATCAATATGTGAAGTGGTTCGGGGCAGGATCGCATGATGCCTTTTATACAGATCCTCGTATTCAAAAAGCTTACAAAAATTATGTCCGCTATGTATTAGAAAGAACCAATACGTATACAGGTGTTCAATATAAAGACGATCCAGCTATTATGACGTGGGAATTAGCCAACGAGCCGCGGATGCAGTCAGATCCAACAGGAAATGGACTAGTCAAATGGGCGGATGAAATGAGTACATGGATCAAATCACTGGATCGTCACCATCTTGTTGCAGTAGGAGATGAAGGATTCTTTCGTATACCAGGACATGAAGATTGGTTTTACGGAGGAGGGGAAGGCGTCGATTGGGACCGTCTAACATCTCTTCCTAATATCGATTATGGAACCTATCATTTGTACCCAGACCATTGGAACAAGTCTGCTGTCTGGGGAGTGAAATGGATCGAAGACCATATCACCCGCGGAAATTCAATCGGAAAACCAGTTGTGCTAGAAGAGTTTGGCTACCAAAATCAATCAGCTCGTCCCGACGTATATCAAAGCTGGCTGTCAGCGGTAGAGCGGCTCGGAGGTGCTGGCAGTCAATTTTGGATTTTAACAAGCATTCAGGACGATGACTCGCTCTATCCGGATTATGACGGATTCCGCATCATAAAAGGGAGCAGGGAGGCAGCACTTATCAGTGAACATGCGAAAAGAATGAATGAAAGAAACCGATGATGAATGCCAGAAAAAATCAACAAGCAGAAGGTATTTATGAGATTGCGTTGAGGAAGGAGGTGGTTATTTATTTTTAATCTTAATTCATAAAAAATGTATTTCCAATAACTTGACTAAATGGAAATTTAATTCTATACTCTGTAGTACAGAGTTCTTTGTGAAAGAGGAGTTTATTTATGTCTAATGAAAAAATTAATAATTCAGAAATATTAGAGAATTTATCTCATATCAAGACGATTACAAATTATAAAACAGAGTATTGTAAACAAACAAGTATTTATTTTATCATTTGGGGCCTTATTTGGATAATGGGATATTCAATCCCTTTACTTTTTGCTAATTCAATAACTACAGGTGTCTTTTGGCTTATTTTAGGCATTGCGGGCTGGGTTATCACTTTAACTACATATTTTAAACAAAAGAAAATGATACCGATGCCCTTGTTTTTAAGAACTCAATTGCAATACACATGGCTTGGTCTTGGAATTATTTTAGGTATCTTTATTTTTTTAATATGTGTTGGTTTATTACCATATACATTAAATAATTTACCCTTTTATATTGTTTTATTGGTTTCTATCATGTATTTACTCTTAGGTATTGTTTTGGCTAAAGAGATCTTTATTATGGGGTTCTGGTTAAGTGTTTTAGGTGTAACTACATTTTTATTATTTCCTAGTTTAATGAACATTATCTTCGCTTTTATTGGTGGAGGAAGTTTGTTATTAACTGGTGTGATTTTAAAAAGAAAAGGACAAGGAAATGAGTAATGTCAATAGTTTAAATGATTTAATCCATCCAAAAGTTCGGTTAGGTATTATGAGTTTATTAATGATTTATGAAAAATGTGATTTTAGCTTCTTAAAAAGTTCTTTATCTGTAACAGACGGTAATTTGGGCTCGCATTTAAAAAAATTAGAGGAAGCAGGCTACGTGCTAATTACAAAAACCTTTGTGGATAAAAAACCAAAAACAATAGTAAGTATAACGAATTTGGGAGAGCACGCCTACAAAGAATACTTGAGTGTTATTGAAGCCATTTTAAAAAATAAATGAGATGGAAGGAAAGGGTGCCGAATGTTGAAAATAGAAAACGTTAGTAAAAAATACGGAACTTCCCAAGCATTAAATAGTGTTACATTAACGATTCCAGAAGGAGTTTGTTATGGATTAATAGGTCCAAACGGGTCTGGTAAATCAACCTTGATGAAAATTATATCTCATATCATTAAATCATATGAAGGCAAAGTTGAGCATGTTGGTGAGTCTAAAAGTGCGCTCGGCTACATCCCGCAAGACATCAGCTTAGAGGAAAAATTAACAGCTAAAGTAAATATGGAGTTTTTTGGACAAATTTATGGTTTAAAGGGGAAAACATTAGATGAAAGAGTAGAACAAACACTAAAAGATGTAGGATTGTGGGAAAGAGCAAATGATATAGTTGAAAGCTTTTCAGGAGGAATGAAACGTCGTTTGAATATTGGCTGCGCTTTAATGCACGCTCCTCAGTTAATTCTTTTAGATGAACCGACAGTGGGGGTAGATCCTCAATCAAGACGTTATATTTTCGACATCATTAACAAATTGAAGGAAGAGGGAAGAACTATTATCTATGTTAGTCATTATATGGAGGAAATAGAGAGTTTATGTGATTATGTGGCTTTCATTGATAAAGGGAAAATTGTTGAAGAAGGAAAAATAGGTGAGCTTTTGAATCGTTACGCAGAAACATCTGTCTTTTTTGAATCTAAGATTCCTAGTAAAACATTAACTACTCTCGGGTATGATTTTGTAACCTATCAAGGTGGAGTGTTGGTTAAAACAGCAAAACCATTAGATACATTAGAAGAATTGGCTAAACTAAGTAAAAAGGAATCGCTGGTTCCCCAACAATTATCTTTGTACAGACCGAGACTTGAAGATGTTTTTTTTCAATTAACAGGAACAGATTTACGTGATCAATTACAATAAAAATGTCTTTATGAATGAAAACCACTCTCGTATTCAATTACTTATAAGAGTGACTGATGTAGAAAGAGCATCAAAATCTAAAGAACAGAATTAATTTGTGTGTACCGTAAAATTTAAAATCATAAGTAATTAGTCGAAATTTTTTGGCTAATTATAATTCATCACATCTGCAAATGGTAAAATTAATAAAAAATGTGATTATTTAAGAGTGATAGATGAAAGGGAATCAAATTAATATAACGGGAGTGATTTTTATGTGGCCACTAGTCCGCATCGAATCTATAAAACAGGTGAAAGACCGATCATTGTTGTTCTGGACCATTTTATTACCAGTTGCTTCAATTATTCTTTTAATAGAATTATTCACAACAGGTAGTTCTCAAGCGCAAAAAACATTGGTTGCTTCTCAATCAGTGACAGGGATGAGCGTGTTTTTCTCCACATTTGTCATTATTTCAATTGTCATTAGTTTTGTAAAAGATCGTGAGAAAGGGATTGTGGCAAGGCTAGCAAGTACTCCTTTACAGCCGCATCATTTTTTTCTTGGAAAGTGCGTTCCGTTTTTTATCATCATTTTATTTCAAGTTTTGCTGTTAACCATTTTAGGGGTTTATTTATATGGTATTGAAATAACACAATACAGCTCGTATTTCTTAGTAGTGGTTCTATTATCAATGCAAGTGACTTCATGGGGAGTTGCCATCGCCGCATTTGCTAAAACTGAGAATACAGGCTTAGTAATGACAAACATGATTGCTTTAGGGACAGCAGTTGCTTGTGGTTTATGGACTCCATTTGATCAATTACCTAGTTATCTCAAAATAATTGGTATGCTCTTCCCGCAGTATTGGGCACATCAAGGCTTAGTGCAATCAGTATCAACACTACCCGGGGGAGAGAATTTAATCTTAGTAACAGTAGTTCTTATAGGCTATACACTGTTAGGGTTTATTCTTTCGTTGGTTGGCTACAAAAAATATATAAAAAGAGCCAGAGGCTAGGCTCTAAAAATTTCAGTTAAAAGTTGATTTTAATCATTTATCTAAATTTCAAGTATGCCGGCTGTAAAAAAGGGAGTGAGGCAATGTTAAGTGAAGAGTTAGTACTGTATGTTGAAAGTTTTTTTCGGCCATATAAAAAAGACAAAACATATGAAGAAAAGAAAAAAGAATTATTAGAGCTGCTTGGCGACATTAAATAAAACTCGAAAATGATGGATTAAAAGAGGCAGAAGTTCAGGATATGCTTATTGAAAAGCTGAAATCAGGCGAAATAAGCACTGATAATCATACATTAGTAATTGATGATCATAACCGCGTAGTGCATGTGAAAAAAATATTTGTTAATGCTGATTTAGATTGGTTAACATTTATAAATGTTAAATATAAGTTGTGCGATTTTAAGGGGCTGTCGATTGAACAAAAAGTGATGAGTCATTCAGAGTTTAATGGGTGCTATCTAAAAAAAGTGAATATTAGCGATTCTGAAATTTCCTCATCTACCTTTGAAAAGAGTGATTTGAATCAATCTCATTTTGAACATTGTGAGATAAAGAATTCCTCTTTATATGGCTGTCATTTACCCAACGTTAGTATTGATGAATCATCTTTAATAAATGTTTCATTTGAAAATTGTTATTTTAAAAATATTTCTTTTGAGAATTCTAAATTAATAAATGTGAATTTTAAATCATGTACGATTAAAAAATTAAATTTTATTGGAGTGACAATGGATAAAATGACTTATCATATTTTAGAAGGAGAAGGGGCAAATTTAAGTGGTGTGGAAGTAATCGATATGTAATACAGCAGGGGCTATTGAGAAAATCTCAATAGCCTTTTATTTTGTTTTATTCACTATTTCTTGCTTAAACAAAAGATGCCCACACACCTAGCTAAGTCTGCTTCGCTAGGTGGCGAGCGATATTTTCAATGATATGTCGAAAAAACTAAAGTTGATTAGAAAGTTGAAGAACTTGAGATGATTGTTGTGCAAGTGCAGCGCGCAGCCATTGGTTCGAATAAATGTTGACCTTCCCCATGTACCTTAGCAGCCAAAGCAGTTGGGATTGTAATTTTAGTCATCTTTAGACCTCCTTATTTAAAATTTATCAACATAGATATGTAGTTGATATATTACATATGATGGTTCATAAGTCTTTATTTGTCAATGGATAAGTTTGAAAGTTTTATGTTTTCTGAAAAGTACGTTGATAAGACCAGGAGAGTGTGGTTTAATATGACTATGGAAAATAATACTATATTTAAAATTTTATGTATTTAAAGGATTTATATGGTCTCAATGTTGTTTTTTGTTGGAAGGGTGACGTTTATTTGGGTTGAATATTTTGGATATTTAGATATTAAGTTAAGTAAATGTGTGAAAATATTGAGATTACTAGTTATAAAGAACTCTAATAGAAGAATGAAATTTCTTTTATAAGTTGATTACCTTAGATTTCAACCTTTTTATTCCATTGGTGAGTCAAGAAAGAGAAAAGAGGGGGGCTGTTTATGAGTATTCATTATGTCGGGATTAGAGAACCAATAAAAGCCTATTTAGAGAAGATGAAAGTTGAGTATGAAGCCTATCCTGTTCAAATAATTGATTTGGGTGGAGCTGTTAGTTATGACAAAGAATACTTTATAAATAATACTGATTTTCAAACGGAAACGATTATTTTATCTAATAGAAGGCATACTGTCGAGGATGAACTAGGTTCTCTTGAAAGTGAATTATTGAAAATCTATCAGAATAGCATACTTTATAGGACATCACCGCTTGATATTAATATAGAACTTTATAGAGGATGGGCAGGTGCTACTGGTAAATTAATAACTGCATTTTCTCCCGAGGGAGTTAATTGGATCAATACAAAAGATGTTGTAAAGGCATGTTTGATCCCTAAACAGGATGTTAGGAATCGCGCTGGAAAGGCATATGATTTAACAGGACCAGAGTTAGTAAGTATGAGTAGGCTGAAGGATATTTTTGAAGAGGATTTAAACATGAAAATTGAATTGTATTGTAAAAGTAAAGAAGAGGTCATATCAATTTTGTCCCAGAACAATATGCCTTTAGACGTATTAGAATGGTTAGCCGAATTTCAAGAAGCTTCTTCTTCAAAACATTTACAGCCATTTACGAACACGCTGGAACAAATAATTGGTCACCCCCCAAATCGGGCACAATTATCTAAAATACAAATTAATTACTCTTAAGGAGGAATAATATATGTTTGTCAAAGACCAAGAAATGACGAGGTATAAATTAGCACCACACATTACGCTAGGTAAACTAGAAGACAGTTTGATTGGTTTAAAAGCACAAACTATCACCAAAATTGAAGGTGACGGAATTATTGAATTTATTCAAGAAATTTCTGATTATCTTACGGAAGATAATGGGGTTTCAATTAAAGAGCTTAAGGAGAATTTCGAAGTAGAGAGTGATCAATTAAAACATGTCCTCGAATTTTTAGTTGCGAACGGAATGTGTGTTAAGACGGATATGACCTTTGATTTAACTGCGCTTTTGTCTTATGAAAGAGCCGGTGGACAAGTATTGGTTGAAGATATACTAGATCGTTTAAAAACAGGGATTGTTGAAGTTATTACGCGAGATCATAACCCAGTTGCTGCTGAATTCATTCGTTATTTGCAAGAGGCGGGGCTACAAGTAGTGCTTAAAGGAGAATTAAATAAGCAGCCAGATATCAGGGTTGCTATTGGCAACTCTCATTTAGACCCGATTTTTGAAGAAATAAATGATCTGGCATTAGAAGACCACATCCCTTGGTTAAGCATTGTGCCATATGATGGACAGACATCGTGGGTAGGTCCATTTTTCTTGCCCCATCAATCAGCTTGTTTACATTGCTATAACCTTCGAAAATCAGCAAACTTTTCTGACGAAGTATTGCGATCAGACTTAATGAAAATAAAACCTATAAATCCTGAAAAGAAACCGGTTTATCATATGCCGATTAATTTAGTTCAAATCGGAATTGCAAGTAATTTAATTTTAGAATGGCTCACACTAAAAGATTACGCACCAAGTGCAACACCAGGTGGATTTACAACAATTAATTTAGATGATAAAGGTGTTTCATTTAATCATCATCGTGTTTATCGAGTTCCTAGATGCCCAAAGTGTTCCCCAGCTGCAGATACAGGTTTTCCTCAAGTTTGGTTTCATGGTGAGGTGAATAATTAATTATGGCTAATCAATGGACAACGTTAGAAGAGTCATGGGAAATACTCGACCAATTGGCAGATCCTTATGTTGGGATAGTCCGTAGAGAGTATAGAAAACTCAGAGATGTTGATGATATATGGGGTCATTCATATGGAGCGCATGGTACAGACAGTAATATTTTATTCGGGGTCCCATCGAATTCTTATAATGGGGGAGGATCTGCTAATCCAGCTGCAGCTAGATTAGCAGCAATAGGTGAAACGGTGGAAAGATATAGTGCCGCTTATTTACCTTTAAACTCTGATGTTGTATGTTTTGGTACTCAAAAGGACTTAGTCAATGAAGGCAAATCAGTAATTGGTTTTGATAAGTGGGAGATGTATGCTGTCACTCAATATGAAGATCCGAATTTTCCTCATGATAGATGGAATGAAGATACAAAATTATGGTGGAGAAAAGGTCATATTGCTGAAAATAATGAAGAAGTTTGGACGCCTGCTCAATTAATTCATATTGCAAACTATACTGAGTGGCCAGGAGACCCCAATATTGGTCATGCAACTAGTAATGGCCTAGCTTGTGGTATTACATATCAAGAAGCGGCAATCTCAGGTTTATTTGAAACAATTGAAAGAGATGCATTTATGCTTACTTGGTACAATAAGTTAAGTTTACCCAAGATTGATATTAATACTTCCCCTAGATTAAAACATTTCTATGAAAGATATATTAAACCTACTTCTCTTGATTTGCATTTAGTAGACATGAGCATTTTTTCTGGTGTTCCTACTATTTTGGCAGTAATAAGAAATCCTCATACAGATTTAGCTCCATTTGCTATTGGCGCTGCCTCGGCTCATTCAATTGAAAGAGCATGTGAGAAAGCTGCAATAGAGGGAATGTATACAAGAACTTGGGTGAAAACAGAACAACGATTAGGGAACGCCTTAGTGGATGTAGATTATTATCGTGATATTAACAGTTTTGAAGATCATATTAAACTATATGCGGGAACAGCTATTGTGAAAGAAGCTGATTTTTTAACAGCGAGTGAGAAATTAGTGGACGTTAAAAACTATGCACCGTTTGATGATCGTTCTCCAGACATTTTATGGACTAACCTTGTCAGTCATTTATCAAACCAAGGATATCATGTGGCAACTTTTGATTTAACCAGCCCTGACATAAAAGATGCTGGTGCCTATGTCGTAAAATCAATTATTCCTGGATATAAACCGATTGACGTTCTTTATAGAGGTAGAATGTTGGGCGGAGAACGAATTTTAAAACATTCTTATCATTTAGGTTTAGTAGATAAACCTTTTAAGTTAGAAGAACTGAATCCAATTCCGCATCCATTTCCTTAATATCGTAGAAAGGTGATTAAATATATGAATAGTATTGAAAGACATGCTACTAATTTGGCTGATGTTGTGTATGGAAACGAAGCATTACGGTTTGATGATCCTTCTGAAAATTGGTTTGAGGCAACAAAAATCTATAGAGGCTCAATGGCATGGGACGCACCTGGTGTTGCAGGGCTGCTTCGATCTCAAACTTTGCAAAAGATTGCTACACATGCAAGTAAAAGGTTTGATGATCTACCTTTAATTTCACTACCTAAACCATTAAATACAAATATTTCTTTAGACGATGTCATTAAGGGACGAAGAAGTGCAGATTATTTTAGCGGGGGGAGTGTTTCATTAGAACAACTCTCAACAGTTTTACAGAAGAGTTATGGATTGGTAGAACGTAAAGAAGGACCTAGACGCCCTATACCCTCTGGCGGGGCACTTTATCCTCTAGATCTATTTATTGTAGCAAGCAAAGTCGATTCTTTAGACAAAGGTGTTTATCATTTCGATCCGTATAGAAAAGGATTGACTAAAATGGGTGATTACTCTGAAAAAGAATTTGAGAAAATAATGCTACAAGAAGAATCCGTTCAAGATTTTGCATTTGCTGTAGTCATTTCAGCTAATTTTTGGCGTTCTCGATTTAAATATGGACATCGTTCTTATCGCTTCGTTTTTATGGAGGCAGGACATGTCATGCAAAATATGATTTTGCTATCTACTGCACAGAAGATTAATAGTCGACCATTCGGAGGGTTTATCGATGATGAGTTAATGGAACTGATTGGTGGATTTAATGGAGTAGATGATGCCCCAATTTATACATTGATTGCGGGTACTTAAATAGATGATTTCAATGGTAGCAGCTTTAGGGATCCTCATTCACTTTTTGGGTCCCTTAAGCTCAAAAATGGTTATCAAAATCAAAAGAGATAAACCAATATCCGTTCGAAAGTTCATAACATATATCACTCCTCAGAGGAGCTATGATGGATTCACGATTATTGGAGCTTCTATATGCTGTGGAGCATTTTCTCAAGAGCTCTTAGCTGAAATTTCTCATAAACAAAATGTGTATGGTATTTTATTCTTCTTTTTATTAGGTATCCTATTACCGTCAGTTATATGGAAATTAAAAAAGAAAGTTGTTGCATTTAGAGGCAGATATGTTGTCAATGTTGATTCAATCTTTTTTCTTCCATTAACTGCTCTATCAGAAGAATTAATTTGGCGGTTCTTTCTTCCGTTATTATTACTAACAAATTTTGTGGAATCTGCAGCGGTATCTTTCTGTATCAGTTCAATAGGATTTATCTTGCTGCATATACCAATAGGCGGTGTTAAGTCTATTGCTTATATGTCGCTTTTTACATTAATCACAGTTATTTCATACTTAACATTCGGTATTTTAGCAGCGATAGCATTTCATATTTCACATAATCTGTTCATTCATTTTTTTCAACCTCGCAAAATAAAGAACTTCAAAACGAAACCTCCCGTATTATCTGAAACTGATTGGTGAGGCTTTAATAAAGGTGGTAAACCCTGTGATAATACAAGAAAAGATGAAAGAGCTTAAAGAAAAAAGAGCTCTGGCTCAGTCATGGTTTTTGGATCCAGAAAAAAGAAAAATAAGTTCAAATTATGATAATCGAGAAACACCATTTACTCGATGTCTATCAGCTGAAACTTTCATTTCTTATTATCAACTAATATTCAAAAAAACACCTGCTTCTATTTTAGATATAGGATGTGGACAAGGGCAGATGCTTGAGTATGTATCTAAGCAATTACCTCTAGCTGATTTGACTGGAATTGATTCATCTGAAGAAGCCATACATTGTGCAAAAAAATTAAATATAAAAGCTAATTTTATTTGTACGGATATCAAAAATTTTTCATCACATGCGAAAAGTTATGATGTGATTTTGATACATCTGTGTTTTGGTCTATTTGAAGATCCTTTAGCATTATTAGAACAGTTACTTCCTTATTTATCAAATGAATCGATTATTTATATAGTTGATTTAAATCGAGATAGTATAGAAAGTGGATTGAGTTCAGTTCAGAACAAAGAAGAAGAGCTGTATTTATATGATCAATATCACGCCTCATTGACATTATCTGAGTTCGAGCAGTTACTCACCTATATGACCAAAACTAGAAAGGATATGACGTATAAGATTGGTACTTCTATAATTGGAGGATTTAGCCCATTTAGTATGGAATTTTTATCGTTAATAGGAAATGAAAATTTACAACAAACGTTAAGACAGGTTCCAGGTGAATATAACAGTTCAGCACAGAATGCGCCTTTACTTTTACATGCATGGCTTATTAAACAGTCTGGATAAATAACGCCATATAAACATGGTTCTTTCTTTCGTGTGAAGGTTATCCGTTCACTGCAACACTCTTTTCTTCTATATGAATAACCATTCTGTATCATACAAAATGCTTTTTCGAAATAGAAATGACTTAGTGTAGATGTTACTTTCTTTCAAAGGGAGCTCTGTTCTTCGCTCATTGCTTACACCTGCAGTATGACCAGCCCGTTCTGTTCAGAGTGGTTTCCATTCATATATAAAGGAAGAGAGAGGTATTAATCGTAGTGAACATGCTGTAGTAACTGATGAACGAGTACCTATTATAAGGAGGAACTTCATTTGCATAAAAAAATTGGATATGGTATAGTTTTTATGGAAATGCTAACGATTACCGAGACAAGAGTGGGGAAACCCGCTCTTTTGTATTGAACAGGCAATTTTTGTCTCGACATTATTCATCCGTTTTCTGCTCCCCCTGCTCACATAAAGCAGGGTTTTTATGCAGAATAATTGATAAGAGCGTTTATCGAAAGCACAAGGAGGAAGAGAATGAGCAAAAAAGTAGTGGATGTCGTAAGCGAAATGGTGCAGCCAATTTTAGATGGCTTACAGCTTGAACTCGTTGATGTTGAATTTGTCAAAGAGGGTCAAAACTGGTTCCTTCGCGTGTTTATTGACTCTGATAAAGGTGTCGATATCGAAGAGTGTGCCAAAGTGAGCGAAGCCTTGAGCGAAAAGCTTGATGAGGCAGATCCGATTAGCCAAAACTACTTTCTTGAAGTGTCCTCTCCTGGAGCGGAGCGCCCATTAAAGAAAAAAGCTGATTTTGAAAAAGCACTTGGAAAAAATGTTTTCATGAAAACATATGAACCAATTGATGGTGAAAAAGCATTTGAAGGTGAGCTTACAAGCTTTGATGGTGAGATTGCAACAGTGACAGTGAAGATCAAGACAAGAAAGAAAGAGATCAATATTCCATACGAAAAAATAGCTAACGCAAGATTAGCAGTTTCGTTCAATTAACCTTTTCATTGATATAAGGGGGAACCATAAAAATGAGTAGTGAGTTGTTAGATGCCCTGACTGTTCTTGAGAAAGAGAAGGGTATTAGTAAAGAAATTATAATTGAAGCGATAGAAGCTGCACTCATTTCTGCATATAAGCGTAATTTTAATCAAGCACAAAATGTTCGTGTTGATTTAAACCGCGAAACGGGAACGATTCGTGTGTTCGCAAGAAAAGATGTTGTAGATGAAGTGTATGATTCTCGCCTTGAAATCTCTGTAGATGATGCAGCCAATATTAACCCGAATTACATGGTGGGTGACGTCGTTGAGATTGAAGTCACACCAAAAGACTTCGGGCGCATTGCAGCTCAGACAGCGAAACAAGTTGTGACGCAGCGAGTGAGAGAAGCAGAGCGTGGTGTGATCTACACTGAGTTTATCGACCGCGAGGAAGACATTATGACGGGAATCGTTCAGCGAATTGACAGTAAATTCATTTACGTGTCACTTGGCAAAATCGAAGCCCTTCTTCCTGTCAATGAACAAATGCCAAATGAAGAATACAAACCTCATGACCGCATTAAAGTGTTCATTACAAAAGTAGAAAAAACAACAAAAGGGCCACAAATTTATGTGTCTAGAACACATCCAGGTCTTTTAAAGCGTTTATTTGAAATTGAAGTACCAGAAATTTATGATGGTACTGTAGAGCTTAAATCGGTTGCTAGAGAAGCTGGAGACCGTTCTAAAATATCTGTTCGTACAGATGATCCTGATGTTGATCCAGTTGGCTCCTGTGTTGGACCAAAAGGTCAGCGTGTACAAGCAATTGTCAATGAGCTAAAAGGCGAAAAAATTGATATTGTCCATTGGTCTAATGACCCGGTTGAATTTGTTGCCAATGCACTGAGTCCATCAAAAGTACTTGATGTCATTGTGAATGAAGAAGACAAGGCGACAACAGTCATTGTCCCTGATTATCAGCTGTCATTAGCGATTGGTAAAAGAGGTCAAAATGCTCGTCTTGCAGCGAAGCTGACCAGCTGGAAAATTGACATTAAAAGCGAAACAGATGCAAGGGAACTCGGTATTTTCCCAAGAACTGAAGACTCTGAATCTCTTTTCTTAGAGGCTGAACCAGTAGCTGAGGAATCTGACGAATAAGAGGTGATATAAAAGGTGAAAAGCCGAAAAAAAATCCCGCTTAGAAAATGCGTCGTGACGGGAGAAATGAAACCAAAGAAAGAACTGATCCGTGTTGTTCGTTCGAAAGAAGGAGAAGTGTCTGTTGACGCTACCGGAAAAATGAACGGACGCGGAGCTTACCTTTCTCTCGATAAAGAAACCATTCTTGCGGCAAAGAACAAACGCAGTTTACAGCAGCAATTTCAGACACAGATTGACGAACACATATTTGAAGAATTACTAGAACTAGCTGAAAAGGTGAAAAAACCTAATGAATGAATCTGAATGGTATCCTTTGCTTGGTCTAGCAAATCGAGCTCGTAAAGTCGTGTCAGGAGAAGATCTGGTGATCAAAGAAATTAGACATGCGCGTGCTAAGCTGGTTCTTCTTGCAGCAGATGCCTCACCTAACACAGAAAAAAAGGTATCTGACAAATGCAAATTTTATAATGTTCCGGTTAGAAAAGTTGAAGACCGTTCCGTTCTCGGACGTTCTATTGGGAAAGAAGCTCGCGTAGTTGTCGCTGTCACTGACCAAGGCTTCGCTAAGAAGCTCATAAGCTTGCTCGATTAATTTATTTGGGGGTGAACGAATGGCTAAAGTGAGAGTATATGAATACGCAAAAGCCATAGATGTTTCAAGTAAAGATATTATAGCAGCGCTTAAGGATATGAACGTGGAAGTGAACAACCACATGGCGACGCTTGAAGACGACACTGTGAAAAAGCTAGACGCTATCTATAAAAAAGCCAAAGCAAAAGAGACAACTAACGAGAAACCCGCAGAACAAAAAAAACAATCATCTAACAAAAACAATGATAGAAAGAAGAATGACGTGCAGAATAATCAATTTAATAAAAAACAAAAAAAACAACAACCAAAACAAAAACAAAAAATAAAACGCGGTGGAAATAACAAACCGCAGCATCAGCAAGCTAGACCTGTGAAGCCTAAAAAAGAGCTTCCTGAAAAAATTGAATTTACAAATTCAATGACCGTCGGCCAGCTGGCTGATGAGCTTGGAAAAGAAACAGCTGAAATCATCAAAAAGCTGATGATGCTTGGTGTCATGGCAACGATCAACCAAGAACTTGACAAAGATACAGTTGAATTAATCGCTTCTGAATATGGTGTTCCAGTAGAGGAAGTCATTATTTTAGAAGAAACTGAACTTGAAAAGTATGAAGTTGAAGATAAAGAAGAAGATATGCAAGTACGCCCTCCAGTTGTAACGATCATGGGACACGTTGACCACGGAAAAACAACTCTTCTTGACAGCATTCGTAAGACAAAAGTCGTCGAAGGCGAAGCAGGTGGAATCACGCAGCATATCGGTGCATACCAAATCGAAGAAAATGGCAAAAAAATTACGTTCCTTGATACACCTGGACACGCAGCATTCACAACGATGCGTGCACGTGGTGCCGAAGTAACGGATACGACAATTCTGGTTGTTGCAGCAGATGATGGTGTTATGCCTCAGACAATTGAAGCGATTAACCATGCGAAAGCGGCAGAAGTGCCAATCATTGTCGCTGTCAATAAAATTGACAAACCAACAGCAAACCCTGACCGCGTGATGCAGGAATTAACTGAGCATGGTCTTGTACCAGAAGCTTGGGGCGGGGAAACGATCTTCGTGCCACTATCTGCAAAAACAGGTGAAGGCATTGACGAATTGATCGAAATGATCCTTCTTGTCAGCGAAGTAGCAGAATTGAAAGCCAACCCAAATCGTGCGGCAAAAGGGACTGTTATCGAGGCTGAGCTTGATAAAGGAAGAGGTTCTGTTGCAACCCTTCTTGTTCAAACAGGTACCCTTCAAGTAGGTGACCCAATCGTTGTCGGAAATACATTTGGCCGTGTACGTGCAATGGTCAATGATATCGGCCGCCGCGTGAAAACAGCAGGACCATCTACACCTGTTGAAATCACTGGTTTAAACGATGTACCGAATGCAGGGGATCAGTTCCTCGTATTCAAAGATGAAAAAACAGCTCGTCAAGTTGGTGAGGCGCGTGCTTCTAAACAGCTGGACGAACAGCGTTCAGACAAAGCAAAATTATCTCTAGACGACCTATTTGAGCAAATCAAACAAGGTGACGTAAAAGATATCAACTTGATCGTGAAAGCAGACGTACAAGGCTCTGCTGAAGCATTAACGGCAGCTCTACAAAAAATTGAAGTCGAAGGCGTAAAAGTGAAAATCATCCATACGGGTGTTGGAGCGATTACAGAATCAGACATCATTTTAGCAAGTGCTTCTAATGCCATCGTAATCGGCTTTAACGTACGCCCTGATGGAAATGCGAAGAGCACAGCTGAAACAGAAAACGTAGATATCCGCTTGCACCGCATTATCTATAAAGTCATCGATGAAATTGAAGCTGCGATGAAAGGGATGCTTGACCCTGAATATGAAGAAAAAGTCATCGGTCAAGTTGAAGTTCGTCAAACGTTTAAAGTATCTAAAATCGGTACAATTGCTGGCGGCTATGTGACTGAAGGAACGATTACAAGAGATAGCGGAATCCGCTTAATCCGTGACGGCGTCGTTATTTTCGAAGGCGAAGTTGACGTATTAAAACGATTTAAAGATGATGTGAAAGAAGTTTCACAAGGCTATGAATGTGGTATTACCATTAAGAAATACAATGATATCCGTGAAGGTGATGTTATGGAATCATTCGTTATGCAAGAAATCGAAAGAAAATGATCGGTTATACCGAATGTGAGTGCATGATCTATGATGCATCCTCACTGAAGGAAAAACGTGCGGTTCTTCAGCGTATATTGACAAGAACGCGTCATAAATTCAATGTAACCATTGCTGAAATGGATTACCAGGATACATGGCAGCGTACATCAATTGGAATCGCCGTGATTTCCTCATCTCGGGTTCAAGTGGAAAAGGAACTTCAGCGTGTATTAATSTTATCGATTCTTTTCCAGAAATTGAACGAACGATCACGAAAACTGAG
>NZ_LKCP01000027.1:0-1510 GCF_001518755.1 Bacillus sp. AM 13(2015)
CCTTATCGGGCAGGGAGACAGTGTCAGGTGGGCAGTTTGACTGGGGCGTCGCCTCCTAAAATGTAACGGAGGCGCCCAAAGGTTCCCTCAGAATGGTTGGAAATCATTCGCAGAGTGTAAAGGCACAAGGGAGCTTGACTGCGAGACCTACAAGTCGACAGGGACGAAGTCGGGCTTAGTGATCCGGTGGTTCCGCATGGAAGGGCCATCGCTCAACGGATAAAAGCTACCCCGGGGATAACAGGCTTATCTCCCCCAAGAGTCCACATCGACGGGGAGGTTTGGCACCTCGATGTCGGCTCATCGCATCCTGGGGCTGTAGTCGGTCCCAAGGGTTGGGCTGTTCGCCCATTAAAGCGGTACGCGAGCTGGGTTCAGAACGTCGTGAGACAGTTCGGTCCCTATCCGTCGCGGGCGCAGGAAATTTGAGAGGAGCTGTCCTTAGTACGAGAGGACCGGGATGGACGCACCGCTGGTGTACCAGTTGTTCTGCCAAGGGCATCGCTGGGTAGCTATGTGCGGACGGGATAAGTGCTGAAAGCATCTAAGCATGAAGCCCCCCTCAAGATGAGATTTCCCATTCCGCAAGGAAGTAAGATCCCTGAAAGATGATCAGGTTGATAGGTCTGAGGTGGAAGCGTGGTGACACGTGGAGCTGACAGATACTAATAGATCGAGGACTTAACCTATATTCTAATGTGAAACATGAACATTGTTATCTAGTTTTGAGAGAACATTTTTAAAATATCTCTTGATTTATTTTCAATACATAGTATAATATCTTTTGTCACTAAATTGTCTGGTGATGATGGCGAAGAGGTCACACCCGTTCCCATACCGAACACGGAAGTTAAGCTCTTCAGCGCCGATGGTAGTTGGGGGTTCCCCCCTGTGAGAGTAGGACATCGCCAGGCTTTCTTCATTCCGCAGTAGCTCAGTGGTAGAGCTATCGGCTGTTAACCGATCGGTCGTAGGTTCGAATCCTACCTGCGGAGCCAATTTGGAGAGCTGTCCGAGTGGCCGAAGGAGCACGATTGGAAATCGTGTAGGCGGTAACCCCGTCTCAAGGGTTCGAATCCCTTGCTCTCCGCCACAATTTACATAATAAAGGGCCCGTTGGTCAAGCGGTTAAGACACCGCCCTTTCACGGCGGTAACACGGGTTCGAATCCCGTACGGGTCACCATTTTTATAGAATATATACCAGCATTTTTTATTCGGAGGATTAGCTCAGCTGGGAGAGCATCTGCCTTACAAGCAGAGGGTCGGCGGTTCGAGCCCGTCATCCTCCACCATATCTTTTATATCGTCGCGGGGTGGAGCAGTTCGGTAGCTCGTCGGGCTCATAACCCGAAGGTCGCAGGTTCAAATCCTGCCCCCGCAACCAAAATGGTCCGGTAGTTCAGTTGGTTAGAATGCCTGCCTGTCACGCAGGAGGTCGCGGGTTCGAGTCCCGTCCGGACCGCCATTTTCAAAAGAATTAACTTGGCTCGGTAGCTCAGTTGGTAGAG
>NZ_LKCP01000028.1:0-16824 GCF_001518755.1 Bacillus sp. AM 13(2015)
CGACATTGCAGTCATGACGAAAGAATCTGAAAACCGAGCGAAAGAAGAGGCTGACAAAAAGGCGAAAAACATTCTTTCACTTGCGTTACAGCGTTGTGCAGCTGATCATGTAGCTGAAACAACGGTATCTGTAGTCAATCTTCCAAATGATGAGATGAAAGGTCGTATTATCGGACGTGAAGGACGAAATATCCGTACGTTAGAAACGTTAACTGGTATTGACTTGATCATAGATGATACACCTGAAGCTGTTATCCTATCGGGCTTTGATCCGATTAGACGTGAAACAGCGAGGATAGCTCTGGACAAGCTAGTCCAGGATGGCCGCATTCATCCTGCACGAATTGAAGAAATGGTGGAAAAATCACGCCGTGAAGTCGATGATTATATCCGCGAGATGGGTGAGCAAACGACATTCGAAGTCGGAGTTCACGGTCTGCATCCGGATCTTATCAAAATTCTCGGCCGCTTGAAATTCCGTACAAGTTATGGACAAAATGTCCTGAAGCATTCAATTGAGGTTGCACATCTTGCAGGTCTCATGGCTTCAGAGCTTGGAGAAGATGCAAAGCTTGCAAAACGAGCAGGTCTTCTGCATGACATTGGAAAAGCCATTGATCATGAAGTAGAAGGAAGCCACGTAGAAATTGGCGTTGAGCTTGCGACGAAATATAAAGAGCATCCTGTTGTCATCAACAGTATTGCCTCTCACCACGGTGACCAAGAACCGACATCTATTATCGCTGTTCTTGTTGCGGCAGCTGATGCATTATCTGCAGCACGCCCTGGTGCAAGAAGTGAGACGCTTGAAAATTACATTCGGAGACTTGAGAAATTAGAAGATATCTCTGAATCTTATGAAGGTGTTGAAAAATCGTTTGCGATACAGGCTGGACGTGAAGTACGTATTATGGTGAAGCCAGATTCAATTAATGATCTTGAAGCTCACCGTCTAGCAAGGGATATTCGTAAGCGAATTGAGGACGAGCTCGATTACCCTGGTCACATTAAAGTGACAGTCATTCGAGAAACTCGCGCAGTAGAGTATGCAAAATAGAGCGGTGCGCTTAGCGCCGCTTTATTTTTTTGTGTAAATATGCAACACTGATAAGAAGATCAATTTATAAGAGAAAGGGTTCAAAAGCGCATGAAAATATTATTTGTTGGAGATATCGTCGGTTCACCTGGCAGAGACACACTGAAAGAATACTTGCCAAAGCTGAAGAAAAAATATCAGCCGCACTTTACCATTGTCAACGGAGAAAATGCTGCTCACGGGAAAGGCCTGACTGAAAAAATCTATCATGAGCTCCTGCAAGCAGGAGCTGATGTGCTCACAATGGGCAACCATACATGGGATAAAAGAGACATTTTCGATTTCATCGATGATGCAGCCCATATAGTCCGTCCTGCTAACTTCCCAGAAGGCACACCTGGAAAAGGTCTCACGTTTATTAAAAAACAAGGAAAAGAATTGGCTGTCATTAACCTGCAAGGACGTACGTTTTTACCGCCAATTGACTGCCCATTTCAAAAAGTAGATGAATTAATTGCGGAAGCATCCAAACGGACACCGTTTATTTTTATTGATTTTCATGGTGAAGCCACAAGTGAAAAGCAAGCAATGGGCTGGTATACAGACGGCCGTGCATCATGTGTCGTTGGAACGCATACACATGTTCAAACAGCAGATAACCGCGTATTGCCAAAAGGAACTGCGTATATTTCAGATGTTGGGATGACAGGACCTTATGATGGCATTTTAGGTGTTGACCGAGAAACGATTATTAAACGATTCAAAACAAGTCTCCCAGTCCGGTTTGAAATTGCGGAAGGCCGCACGACGTTAAGTGCAGTCATCGTAGAAATTGACGAACAGTCGAAAAAAGCTGTCAAAATTGATCGAATTTTGATAAATGATGACCATATTTTCTTTGAATAAATGTTCACATATTTATTTCAGAAAAATATTAATCAGAAAGAAGGAATATGCGCCCTCTATCGTGAATATAGTAAAAATGGTAGGTAGCCTGCTATTTTTGAAAAACATTTTGGGGATGGATTTTCAAAAAAATAGCATCATCTAACAAAGATTGTTCTAATGAACACTCACTTATCCATTGTAAATTTAAGGGGGAGCAGAAATGGAAATTTTAAAAGTTTCAGCAAAGTCAAATCCGAATTCAGTAGCAGGAGCATTAGCGGGCGTTTTACGTGAACGCGGTGCAGCGGAAATACAAGCAATCGGCGCTGGAGCACTGAATCAGGCGGTTAAGGCTGTCGCCATTGCAAGGGGATTTGTTGCGCCAAGCGGAGTGGATTTGATATGCATTCCAGCCTTTACTGACATTCTGATCGATGGAGAAGAAAGAACAGCCATCAAATTGATTGTTGAGCCACGATAATTCTAATTTTATTATTTTCAACCTGCTTACATCATGTAAGCAGGTTGTTTTTGTTTACCGCTATACATTTCTTATATAACATATTCAGTTCGTGAAATAGATAAAAATGACATATTAGAGCTTGCATTTTTTCACCATGATGATAAATTAAGATTAAGTTGAATTTACTTCATCAAAAATAAATATTTAAGTAGGTGAAATAATGTTTGAAGCTTTTTTGAAAAGAGGAAAGCTTGTTTTTATTTTATTTTTTATCGTTCTCATTGCTGGCGGCTATTTATTCGCGCAGCTTCCTAAACGAGAACTGCCAGAATTCGAGGCGAATCTCGTCACGATTTCTACCGTTTTCCCTGGTGCAGATGCAAAACAGGTGGAAAGAGACGTCACCAATAAGCTGGAATCAGCTTTATCTGATATCAATGGTGTAGAGAAAACGAGCTCGGTTTCTGCCATTGGTTTCTCAAATATTGTGCTTGAAATTGAGGATCAAGCCGACTTTCAAAAGGTGGCAAGTCAAATTAAGAATGAAACGACAAGTGCTGCGTCATCTTTTCCTGAGGGAGTGATGGAGCCGGATGTAAAGGATGAGTTCGGCAGCGTACCCGTTGGTTCTTATATGATTGTGTCGAGTCAATCATCGGACTTAGCAAAGAGTCAGAAATCGCTGCGTGCATTGAAGGAAAAAGTAGAGGACATCAAAGGGGTAGACAATGTCGTTATCAAAGGCTTCAATGACAAACAAGCGATATTAAACTTAGATTCAAACAAGCTGGAGGGGGAAGGGTTAAATGTAACTGATGTCACAAATGCCATCAATCAGGAATTTGACACATCTCCACTAGGCGATATTCGGTCAGGTAAAGAGAAGGTCAAGCTGTCCATCGATACATATGACCGCTTAGATCAAGTCAAAAAAATTGAGCTTTTCTCAAAAACAAAACAAGAGCCGGTCAAAATTAGTCAGCTTGGCAGCTTAAAAGAAGTAGAAAAAGAGAAAAGTGATATTGTGTCCTATAACGGAAAGCCCGCCTATTCATTTACAGTGAATATTAAACCAGGGCTTGATATTCCTAAAATGTATGACAAAGTCAATGATGTCATTGAGAAAGAAAAGCAGCTGCCAAATGGGGTGGAGTGGGTAGACTACTATTCACAAAAAAGTGAAGTGGATGCCATTTTCAATGATTTAATAAAAGAAGCCATTGTTGCAGTCATCGCTGTCATTATCGTTACTACACTTGGACTCACGATTGGCGGGGCGTTTATCGTTTCACTCGCCATTCCGCTATCCATTACAATTGGAACCATTCCGCTGCCATTTTTACAAGTGGATCTCAATCAAATTTCGATCATCGGCTTTATCATTGCCTTAGGGATACTTGTCGATGATGCGATTGTCGTCAATGATAATATTTTAAGACAAATGAAAAAATACGAAAGTCCGCTTAAAGGAACAATTGCTGGCGTAAAAGAAGTCGCAGGGTCCATTTTGACATCAACACTTGCTGTTGTGTTTGCTTTCCTGCCTCTTCTTTTCTTATCAGGTGCAAACGGTTCATTTATTCGGGCACTACCGTCTGTTCTAGTAACGACTGTGCTTGCGTCCATGGTGATTTCGCTGACACTTGTGCCGGTCTATCAATATACTGTGAACAGGAAAAGAAAGAACAAGAAGAGTCAAAAAGAGCCGGGCTTCCTAGGAAAACCATTAAAAAAGCTGGCGGATTTCTATGCAGACCGTGTGCTGAAAAACATTGTGAAGCGGCCGCTCGTTATTGGACTAAGTGGCTTGCTTGTTGCAACGCTTGCTTTTTTACTTATTTTCGTCACACCATTTGAATTTTTCCCTGCGGCGAATAAGAAAGAAGTGGTCGTCACGGTCACGCTTCCAAGTGAAACAACATTAGACAAAACAAATGAAACACTAAAGAAAATAGAACAAGAAATTAAGCAGCAAAAAGGCATTGAAGAAACGGCGATTTTTGCAGGCGGCGGGGTGCCGAATCTGTTTAATGAAAGTATTTCAAATGCAAGTGACCACACTGGTCAGATTGTTGTAAGAGTAGACAATGATCAGATGACAAGTAAGGCATTGATAGATCGTATGACCGAGCCTTTGCGAGAGAAATTCAAAGAGGCTGATCTCTTTATGAAAACTATTGTTCAAGGACCGCCCACTGGAGCGCCAGTAACAGTAACAGTTGCAGGTGACTCTTTCACAAAGCTCATTGATGTCAAAGAAACGCTGACAAATGAAATGAAAGACAAAGGAGCAAGCTTGATTACAGATGATGTCAATAAGCCGGTAAAAACGATCTCCTTTGAATTAAACCGTGAGCGAATGGCAGAGGATGGGCTCAGTGCTCAATTTGTCAGCAGACAGCTTGGGCTTGTGACAGAAGGGATTCCATTAGGTACCTTTAAACAAGGAACAAATGATATCGATTTAGTGGTAAAACAGGATATAGGTACACATCAAAATGGTTTAAAGCTAAAAGAATTGAAAGTGCCTGTGAAGACAAACGAGGGTGGTATGCCTCAACTTGAGCCGCTTAGCCGATATGTAACAGAAAAAGAAACAGAGCAGTATGAAAGCATTCCACATGAAAATGGAGTTCCAACCATTACGCTAAAGGCGTATCCCGGCGCATCAGATTCGTTTAAAGACGATATGAAAGAAGTCGTTAATCAAGTGGGGAAAAGCGCGGCAGCGAAGGATTTGACCATTTCACAAGGTGGAGAAAATGAAAATCAGACCCAGTTCTTTATTGAAATTAGTCTCTTATTTGCGGTTGTCCTGCTGCTCATTTACGTGACCATCGCATTCCAGTTCAATTCATTGATGCTTCCACTGTTAGTTCTAGGAACGGTTTACTTAGCCGTATCAGGAGCCATTATCGGACTGTTTGTCACACAAACGCCATTCAGCTTTATGGCAACAATGGGAATTGTCTCATTGGCTGGTATTGTCGTTCGAAATGCGGTCGTCTTATTCGAATTTATTGAACAGCGGCGCAAGCAAGGATTTGATCAACAGACAGCCGTCATTGAAGCGGGAAGAGCAAGGATTAGACCGATACTTTTAACAGCATTTACGGCATTAGTTGCATTAATGCCTGTTGCATTAAGTCATGATCCACTCTTTAAGCCGCTGGCCATCTGCATTGTATCAGGTGTCTTTTTCTCAACGATTCTGACATTATTTATTGTGCCAGCCCTATATGTTGCCGTTTCAAAGAAACGCTGACGATGAAAGCAAATGTCCTTTCAACCGGAGATTTGCTTTTTTTTTAGAAAATATCTAAAAAAATATGTGGGGTGTTCATTTGTCTTTATCTAGTAGACAGTGGTGTTTACGACTAAAATAAGTCGTGTTAAAATCTGATTGGGAGAAGTTTTTTAACAAAGGGGTTGTACGTCATGTGTGGAACGATGAAAGCAATTGTTAAAAAAGAAAGCGCTTACGGAGCGGTGCTTACGGAGATGCCGATTCCAGAAATCAAAGATCATGAAGTATTGATAAAGGTGAAAGCCACTTCGATATGCGGAACAGACGTGCATATTTATAATTGGGATGACTGGGCTAAGGGGCGAGTCAAAGCGCCCTACATTTTTGGTCATGAATTTACAGGGGAAGTTGTCAAAGTGGGGAAGCAGGTCTCACGAGCAAAAGTAGGGGATTTTGTATCGGCTGAGACGCATGTTGTATGTAATCAATGTTATATGTGCTTAACAGGGCAGCAGCATTTGTGCAGTGAAACGAAAATTTTAGGGGTAGACATTGATGGCTGTTTTGCTGAATATGTCAAAATACCTGAACAAAATGTGTGGCATAATCCGGCTCAAATGCCAGTTGAGCTTGCCTCTATACAAGAGCCGCTAGGAAATGCTGTCCATACAGTACTGCACACACCTGTTTCAGGTAAATCTGTGGCGATTTTTGGCTGCGGACCAATCGGCTTAATGGCAATCGCTGTCGCAAAAGCTTCTGGAGCTGTTCAAGTGTTCGCCGTTGATAAAAATGAATACAGGCTCGATCTAGCCCGAAAAATGGGTGCAGATCATATCGTGGATATTGGAAAAGATGATCCAGTCGCGATGATTAAGCAGCTCACGCGGATGGAAGGGGCAGACGTAATGTGTGAGATGTCAGGTCATCCAGCTGCCATTAATCAAGCACTCGAAGCTTGTGCAAATGGAGGAAAAGTCAATATACTAAGCTTGCCAGAACGGCCAGTGACAATTGATATTACGAACCAGATTGTTTTTAGGGGATTAACTGTGCAAGGGATCACGGGGAGAAAAATGTTTGAGACGTGGCGTCAAGTATCTGAGCTGTTAAGAACGAATACCATTGATGTAAAGCCAGTTGTCACTCACACACTGCCATTTGAAGAGTTCGAAAAGGGCTTTGAACTCATGCGGAATGGTACGTGCGGAAAAGTCGTACTGATGATGCCATCATATCAAAGGGGGAAGAAATGATGAAGGAATTCACGTATTTACAAGATGAATTGGAAACAATGAAGCAGCAAGGCACCCACCAAACCTTAAAAGAGATCGACTCAAAACAATCATCCACTGTTACATTAAATGAACAATCTGTTATACAACTCTCCTCAAATAACTACTTAGGCCTCACCTCGCACCCAAGGCTGATGAAAGCAGCAAAAGAGGCGATTGATGAATTCGGAGCGGGTACAGGATCCGTACGAACCATCGCCGGCACAATGACAATGCATGAACGTCTTGAAAAAAAGCTTGCTGCATTTAAAAAGACAGAGGCAGCCCTTGTGTTCCAATCAGGCTTTACGACCAACCAAGGAGTTTTATCGAGTATCCTGACAAAAGATGATATTGTCATTTCGGATGAACTGAATCATGCCTCAATTATTGATGGAATCCGATTAACCAAAGCTGATAAAAAGGTATACAGTCATTCCAATATGGAAGAGCTGGAGAAGATTTTGAAAAAATCAATGAATTATCGCGTCCGTCTCATCGTAACAGACGGTGTTTTCTCAATGGATGGTGATATCGCGCCACTTCCTGAAATCGTCAGGCTAGCAGAAGCATATGATGCATTTGTCATGGTAGACGATGCGCATGCCTCGGGCGTGCTTGGCGAGAATGGCCGCGGGACGGTCAACCATTTTAAACTCGACGGCAGAGTGCACATACAGGTCGGGACCCTTAGTAAGGCTGTCGGAGTGCTCGGCGGTTACGTAGCTGGTTCAGCGGTTTTAATTGATTATTTAAAACATAAAGCAAGACCGTTTTTATTCAGCACCTCACATCCGCCCGCTGTGACTAGAGCGTGTGAAGAAGCGATTGAAGTACTGTTAGATGAACCGGAGCGAATCGATACACTTTGGGAGAACGCCGCTTATTTTAAAGAAAAGGTCATCAGCCTTGGATTCCAAGTCGCCCCAACAGAGACACCGATTATCCCAATCATGATTGGAGACGAAGCACTTACTTTTCGTTTCTCAAAAGCTTTAATAGAACGAGGCGTGTTTGCTCAAGGCATCGCCTTCCCAACAGTAGCAAAAGGCAAGGCAAGAATTAGAGCCATCATCACAGCCGAGCACACAAAAGAAGAACTAGACCGGGCACTGACAATCATTGAAGAAGAAGCAAAAAAACTGAACATACTTGATTGAGAGAGCGCAGGCTCTCTTTTTCTTTTTATGAAAAATGGTTATGACTAATAGACAATTTTCATAGAAGAACCGTATATGATTTATTTTCAATTCATCACAAAATAGTCTATACTGTAGGGTGGAACTTGGTTTGAAAGGAGTACAAATTCATGAATGAAGAGCAGAGAAAAGCGAGCGGACAAGTAAGTTCATCGGACAAAAAATCCGAGAAGGACTACAGCAAATATTTTGAAGCTGTGTACATTCCGCCTTCCTTAAAAGATGCAAAAAAACGGGGTAAAGAAGAAGTCGAATACAATCAATTTCAAATTGACGAGCAGTTTCAAGGGTTAGGGAACGGCCGCAAGTTTTATATTCGCACATATGGCTGTCAAATGAATGAGCATGACACAGAAGTGATGGCTGGTATTTTTATGGCGCTTGGCTATGAACCAACAAATTCAACTGAAGATGCAAATGTCATCTTATTAAACACTTGTGCTATTCGAGAAAATGCAGAAAATAAAGTGTTTGGAGAGCTTGGTCATTTAAAAGCATTAAAACGCGAAAAGCCAGATTTAATTTTAGGTGTATGCGGATGTATGTCACAAGAAGAATCTGTCGTGAGCCGTATTTTGAAGAAACACCCATTTGTTGATTTGATTTTCGGCACGCACAACATTCACCGCCTGCCAGAGCTGTTATCTGAATGTTACCTTTCAAAAGAAATGGTCATTGAGGTTTGGTCAAAAGAAGGCGATGTGATTGAGAACCTTCCGAGAGCCCGTCAAGGTAAAATCAAGGGCTGGGTGAATATTATGTACGGCTGTGATAAATTCTGTACATACTGTATCGTGCCTTATACGCGCGGCAAGGAAAGAAGCCGCCGCCCAGATGAAATTATTCAAGAGGTCAGACGTTTAGCAGCAGAAGGATATAAGGAAATTACCCTTCTTGGTCAAAACGTGAATGCATATGGAAAAGATTTTGAAGATATGGAGTATGGGCTTGGCCACCTGATGGATGAGCTGCGAAAAATTGATATTCCACGTATCCGTTTTACAACAAGTCACCCGCGTGATTTTGATGATCACTTAATTGAAGTGCTAGCCAAGGGCGGAAATCTTCTTGATCATATTCATCTGCCAGTACAATCCGGAAGTTCTTCTGTGCTGAAGCTTATGGCGAGAAAATATGACCGTGAGCGCTACCTTGATCTTGTGCGCAAAATCAAAGAAGCTATGCCGAATGCTTCATTAACAACGGACATTATTGTTGGGTTCCCAAATGAAACAGATGAGCAGTTTGAAGAAACACTTTCCCTCTATCGCGAGGTTGAGTTTGATGCCGCTTATACGTTCATTTATTCTCCAAGAGAAGGAACGCCGGCAGCGAAAATGAAAGACAACGTGCCAATGCGTGTGAAAAAAGAACGTCTGCAGCGCTTAAATGCACTTGTGAATGAAATTTCTGCGAAAAAAATGAAGGAATATGAAGGGCAGATTGTCGAAGTATTAGTAGAGGGTGAAAGTAAAAATAACCCTGAGATCCTAGCCGGATATACAAGTAAAAGCAAGCTTGTGAATTTTAAAGCACCAAAAGAAGCGATTGGCAACATCGTCAAAGTGAAAATCACACAAGCCAAAACTTGGTCTCTTGACGGAGAAATGGTTGGAGAAGCTATCGAGGTGAATTAAAATGACACTTTATTCAAAGAAAGAGATTGTCGAGCGCGCAAGAGAGCTCGCTAAAATGATTTCTGAAACGGAAGAAGTTGATTTCTTCAAAAAAGCAGAAGCGCAAATCAATGAAAATACAAAAATTTCAACGATCATTAATCAAATTAAGGCGCTTCAAAAACAAGCTGTGAACTTAAAGCATTACGGCAAACATGAAGCCTTAAAGCAAGTCGAAGAAAAAATCGATGCCCTGCAAGAAGAACTGGATGACATCCCAGTCATTCAAGAATTCAAAGAATCACAAATGGAAGTCAATTCCCTGCTTCAGCTTGTAGCGCACACAATTTCGAATCAAGTAACAGATGAAATCATTCTTTCAACCGGCGGTGACCTCTTATTAGGAGAAACCGGTTCAAAAGTGAAAAACTCATCACCAAGTTGCTCCATTAAATGAGAAAACCCCGCAGATGCGGGGTTTTTTGTTTTCCTATTGAAATGCACTACCCATTCTCTTCATGTTTCATCAACTCCAAACCTCTCACTCTCCAACTTTTCCAATTTTCAAGGCAAGTTTATGGGCGACCATGCATACACTGAAACAGAAATGAATTTAATTGAACATGAAGTTCAAAATCGTGACACACTAGACGAATGCCCAGCATAAGATAAAACGATCAAGAACAAGGAGGCATGCCGGAATGTCTGAATACAGAGAAATTATTACAAAAGCGGTGGTTGCAAAAGGGAGGAAATTCACCCAAAGCACACACACCATTTCTCCATCGCAAAAACCAACCAGCATCTTAGGTGGTTGGATCATTAATCATAAGTATGATGCTGAAAAGGTCGGTAAAACGGTTGAGATCGAAGGAACATTTGATATTAACGTATGGTACTCTTACGCTGACAACACGAAAACAGAAGTCGTCACAGAGCGTGTGAAGTATGTAGACATCATTAAACTGAGATATAAAGATAAAAATTTCCTTGATGATGAGCACGAAGTGATTGCGAAAGTTTTGCAGCAGCCCAATTGCTTAGAAGTGACCATTTCTCCAAATGGCAATAAAATTATCGTTCAGGCAGAGCGTGAGTTCATTGCTGAGGTAGTCGGTGAAACAAAAATTGTTGTAGAGGTCAATTCAGACTGGAAAGAAAAAGATGATCACGAGTGGGAAGAGGAAGTGGATGAGGAGTTAGAGGATATTCATCCAGAGTTCCTAGCAGGTGATCCAGAAGAGTAATAAATGACTAGGGCGCATATCCCCCTAGTTTTTTTGTGCCTGATCTAGGAGAAAAAAGGTGATTTTTTATGCTATAATTGAAGATGGTATGAATTCGAAAGTAATATAGTGAGGGATTAGAAATATGGCAAGTTATACGCCCATGATACAGCAATATTTAAAGATCAAGGCAGATTATCAAGATGCCTTTTTATTTTTTCGCTTAGGCGATTTTTATGAGATGTTTTTTGATGATGCGAAAGAAGCGGCGCAAGAACTGGAAATTACGCTAACAAGCAGAGACGGCGGCACCATTCCAATGTGCGGCGTTCCATATCATTCTGCTTCTGCATACATAGAACAGTTGATTTCAAAAGGCTACAAGGTCGCCATTTGTGAGCAGGTGGAAGACCCTAAAACGGCAAAAGGTGTAGTCAAAAGAGAAGTTGTTCAACTGATTACACCAGGTACCGTCATGGATGGTAAAGGTTTAAGTGAAAACGAGAACAACTTCATTGCGTCTGTTACCAGCTTTCAAAATGGATACGGTCTTGCGCTGTCTGATTTATCAACAGGTGAAAACATGGCGGCTTTCATCGATCGATTAGATGAAGTCGTATCAGAAATTTATTCTGTTGGTGCAAAAGAAATTGTGGTGTCAAAGCAGCTGGATGAGGAAACAATCAAAACCCTTAAAGAACGCTGCCAAGCAACTATTTCATACGAAGATAGTGATGAACTATTAGAGGAAGCTGAACAGCTCGTTTCCCATCTTGACGACAAGTTAAAAACGGCATTTTTAACACTATATGCCTACTTAAGAAGAACGCAAAAAAGAAGCTTGGATCACCTTCAGAAAGTTCAAGTGTTTGAGCTTGAACAAACGATGAAAATTGATCTTTACTCAAAACGAAACCTTGAATTAACAGAAACGATTCGTTCAAAAAGCAAAAAAGGCTCTTTATTATGGCTGTTAGATGAAACAAAAACAGCGATGGGCGGCAGACTGCTCAAGCAATGGATCGACCGGCCGCTCATTCGTCTTTCGCAAATTAACGAGCGCCAGGAAATGGTGCAAATTCTGATGGATCATTTCTTTGAGCGCGAGGATCTGCGCGAACGATTAAAGCAAGTATATGATCTTGAGCGTCTAGCGGGCCGCGTGGCATTTGGCAACGTGAATGCCCGTGATCTCATCCAGCTCAAGGAATCCTTAAAACAAGTACCGGATATTAAACAACTCGTTCAATCATTACCAGAGGAAATGGCAAAATCAAGAGCGAATGAGATTGATCCTTGCGGCGACCTGCTTGATTTATTAGAAGATGCACTTTATGAAAATCCGCCGATGACGATAAAAGAAGGCAATTTGATTAAAGATGGCTACAATGCAAAATTAGATGAATACCGTGATGCCAGCCGAAACGGAAAGGACTGGATTGCACGTCTCGAACAGCAGGAAAGAGAATATACCGGCATTCGCTCATTAAAAGTCGGGTTTAATAAAGTGTTTGGTTATTATATCGAAGTGACACGTGCAAATACACATCTGCTGGAGGAAGGGCGCTATGAAAGAAAACAAACGCTTGCCAATGCAGAGAGGTATATCACACCTGAATTAAAAGAAAAAGAAGCACTGATTCTTGAAGCAGAATCAAATATTAACGAATTGGAATATGAACTATTTACAGCTCTCAGGGAGCAAGTAAAAGGCTATATTCCTAGATTACAGTCGCTCGCAAAACAAATGAGTGAGCTGGATGCGCTTCAATGCTTTGCGACTGTTAGTGAAAAGCGCCGTTATATCCGTCCGGAATTCTCAGAGGATGACGTGGATGTCAAAGATGGCCGTCACCCTGTCGTTGAAAAAGTGCTGGATCACCAGGAATATGTACCGAATGACTGCCATATGGGAAAAGGAAGACAAACCTTACTCATCACTGGACCGAATATGTCAGGGAAAAGTACGTATATGAGACAAATGGCTCTCATCTCGATTCTTGCACAGATTGGCTGCTTTGTGCCTGCGTCAAAGGCGACGCTTCCAATCTTCGATCAAATCTTTACACGTATTGGTGCAGCAGATGATTTGATTTCTGGTCAAAGTACTTTTATGGTAGAGATGCTCGAAGCAAAAAATGCGATGGTGCACGCAACGAAAAACAGCTTGATTTTATTCGATGAAATTGGACGCGGGACAAGCACCTATGATGGAATGGCGCTTGCGCAGGCGATCATTGAATTTGTTCATGATCATATTGGGGCCAAAACCCTATTTTCTACACATTACCATGAGCTTACGGTACTTGAATCTCAGTTAAGCGAGCTCAAAAATGTTCATGTGCGAGCTGAAGAGCATGAAGGCACAGTCGTTTTCTTACATCAAATCAAAGAAGGTGCAGCTGATAAAAGCTATGGTATTCATGTAGCGCAGCTAGCTGAATTGCCTGATGCCATCATCAATAGAGCCCAGACCATTTTAACGGAACTTGAGAGCGGATCACATGACGTGACCCCGAACGTATCTGCAGCACCAAAAGTAGAAAAGACTGAAGAAAAACAGCAGCTATCTTTCTTTGAAGTAGAGGAGAAACCGCAGCCAAAAGCTGTCCTAAAACAGAAAGATCAAGCGGTCATCGACGAATTAAAGTCATACAACCTAATGGATATGACGCCGCTTGAAGCTATGACAAAGCTGTATGAATTGCAAAAGAAATTATAATGTAAGGTGAGGTGAGCAAAAATGGCAAAGATTATTCAGTTATCCGATGACCTATCCAATAAAATTGCTGCAGGTGAAGTGGTCGAGCGCCCAGCTTCTGTTGTAAAGGAGCTTGTGGAAAATGCGATCGATGCAAAAAGTACAGTGATTGAAATCGATGTAGAAGAAGCAGGTCTTTCTTCTATAAGGATTATTGATAATGGTGTTGGAATCGATGCTGAAGATTGTAAGCTCGCCTTCCAGCGTCATGCAACGAGCAAAATCAAAGACGAAAATGATCTGTTCCGTGTCAGAACCCTTGGATTCAGGGGAGAGGCACTGCCAAGTATTGCATCTGTCTCTCATTTAGAAATGAAAACAAGTACTGGCGAAGGAGCTGGGACACACTTAGCTTTGCAAGGCGGGAAGATTATTTCAGAGAAAAAAACCTCTGGCCGCCGCGGCACTGAGATTGTGGTCACCAATTTATTTTACAATACGCCAGCTCGCCTGAAATATATGAAAACCGTTCATACGGAGCTTGGTAATATATCGGATGTGGTCAACCGAATTGCGCTAGCACATCCCGAAGTATCGATCCGTTTGCGTCATCAAGGGAAAGTTCTCCTCCAAACGAATGGAAATGGAGATGTGCGTCATGTACTTGCGGCCATTTACGGAACAGCCGTGGCGAAAAAAATGCTGCCGCTCCACGTACAATCACTTGATTTTGAAGTGAAAGGATATATTTCGTTACCTGAAGTGACGAGGGCATCACGGAATTATATGTCTTCTGTTGTAAACGGCCGATATGTCAAACATTTTCCGCTCGTGAAAGCGATCCATGAAGGATATCACACGCTGCTTCCAATTGGCCGTCATCCAATTACATTTATTGAGATGAAGATGGATCCGATTTTAGTGGATGTGAACGTTCATCCTTCGAAGCTTGAAGTGAGACTAAGTAAAGAACAGGAACTTCATGAGCTGATTAAACAAGGAATTAAGGAAGTATTTCAAAAGCAACAGCTCATTCCAAGTGCCTCAGTACCAAAAAAAGCACCAATACCAGCTGTGAAAAATGAGCAGCAATCCTTAACCTTTGATGCGAAACAAGGAAACCAAAGCAGGGCGGAAACACCGCTAACCTATCAGCCGGAGCCGCACGAGTCGGTCATATACGAGACAAGTTATAACGATGCATATGGGATGCCTAAACAAGAGAAGACAGAAGCATCATCACCAGTATCTTATGAAGAAGTATCATCTGAGCGTATTCATTTAGAGGAATCCGCCGCTTCATTTGAAGATGAAGAGACGGTACTATATGAAGATGTGACAGAGACGATGCCTGAAAACGAACGCGTCCCTGTGATGTATCCAATTGGGCAAATGCACGGCACATATATTTTGGCTCAAAATGAACGAGGACTTTATATCATTGACCAGCATGCAGCTCAAGAGCGAATCAAGTATGAGTATTATCGTGAGAAGGTGGGAGAGATCGAACAGGAAGTGCAAGAAATGCTCGTCCCCTTAACATTTCACTACTCTAAAAACGATATGCTGATCATTGAAGAGCATAAGGATATTCTAGCGAAAGTGGGGGTCTTCTTAGAGCCCTTTGGTTCAGGAAGCTACATCGTTCGGTCGCATCCACAGTGGTTTCCGAAAGGTGAAGAGGCTGAACTGATCGAAGAAATTATAGAGCAAGTGCTTAATGAAAAGCGTGTTGATATCAAGAAACTGAGAGAAGAAGCGGCGATTATGATGAGCTGCAAAGGCTCAATCAAAGCAAATCGTCATTTGCGTCATGATGAAATCAAAGCCTTATTAGATGAACTCCGGACAACGAAGGATCCATTCACCTGTCCGCACGGCCGGCCGATCATTATTCATCACTCCACTTATGAAATGGAGAAAATGTTTAAACGGGTGATGTGATATAAAAAAAGCGCTCTTAACAGAGCACTCAGCGTGTAGACAAACCCGCGCATTCTTTGTCAGTCCTGCGCTTCGGTGCTCACGAATGTCAAATTCGCTCGGCTCCGATGCTCGTCCTTCCTAGACTGCAAAGGTTTTCTATCACGCTGAAAAAAAGACAAAGGGCTAAAATTAAGATCATTTTAGCCCTTTGTCAACAATCTGAAGCGCTCTTAACAGAGCGCTTTTTTCTTTAGCATCCGCAAGGATCTGGCGGTGTGACCACAACTGGCCGTGTATTAATATCAAGCGTATCTTCTGCATAAAATGTAGAACCGATGCTGAGTGCTCGATTTTCTGCGCGGAACGTATATGTACCTGCAGCAGGAAGTACTTTATGTGAAAGCTTTAATGTATACTTGGAAATTCCAAGTAAATCCAATCTGAGCGGAATACGAACGGTTTGCCCGTTGTTCAAAATGTAGCTGTCTTTTAATGCTTTACCGTTCATAATGTCTTTCGTTGTTGCTTGGAAACCCTTTGGCAATGTGAACTCTACTGTACCAAGACTTAAAACTGAATTTGGGCTGTACGTCAGCTCAATGTCAGAATAAGACCATTCCTGCTTACTAGCTCCTGTAATTTTAGCGTAAAGCGCAGCTGGCTTTACATTGGTTGATGCTTTGCTTTCGGCTCCTTCAGCAGATGCAGAAAGTGGTACTGACAGCGCCATAACCAATGTGAGCATCCCCAGCATAAGAATCGTCCATGTTTTTTTCATTTTTTCCTTCCCCCTTGTTGAATATAGGTAAATAATAGATGATTACACCCATTATTTACCTATAATGTTACCATATTACCATATGGTATTAAATGGGATATTATACCCTTATTTGTCATTCTTTAGTAATAGCGGGGGAATAGCGCATTTGGTTGATTCATTCCGTAAAAATGGCCAGGCATTTGTTGGTTTGTTGGCATCATCATATGCATATCTTGATAACCGTATGATGGTGCGGCATCATCCCGTATCCACCATAATGGCCTAGATGATGGTGATCCTTCATTGGAATATGCTTTGAAAAGTTATCATGCTGATTGGGAAACGTTGAATAGGGTGAATGATGATGTGGATGGTGCGCATTATACATATCTTTTTTGCCGCTATGATAATGGTTTGGCATATTCATATGATCATGCATGTTTGGTGCGATCATATGCTCATGATTGGCTGTATACACATTTAATGTG
>NZ_LKCP01000029.1:0-19051 GCF_001518755.1 Bacillus sp. AM 13(2015)
AAAAAGAAATCATGCAAATCGTAAACGAAGCCACTGATGAAGCGGAAAACGCAGCTTATGCTGAAGCAGAAAGCGCACTTCGTTACGTGTATGCGGAGTAAGGGGGAAGAAAAATGCCTGTTATGTCATATATAGACGCCATTACACTGGCGATGAAAGAAGAAATGGAACGAGATCCGAAAGTGTTTGTGCTCGGAGAGGATGTCGGGAAAAAAGGCGGCGTATTTAAAGCGACAGCGGGTCTTTACGAGCAATTTGGAGAAGCGCGCGTCATGGATACACCTCTTGCAGAATCAGCCATTGCTGGTGTAGGTATTGGGGCAGCGATGTATGGAATGCGCCCAATTGCAGAAATGCAATTTGCGGATTTCATTATGCCCGCAATCAACCAAATCATTTCAGAGGCTGCAAAAATTAGATACCGATCAAATAATGATTGGAGCTGTCCAATGGTCATCCGTGCACCATACGGAGGCGGAGTACACGGGGCACTTTATCATTCACAATCGGTCGAAGCGATTTTTGCTAACCAGCCTGGTTTGAAGATTGTGATGCCTTCTACACCTTATGATGTCAAAGGTCTTTTAAAGGCTGCAGTGCGTGATCCAGATCCTGTATTGTTCTTTGAACATAAACGTGCATACCGCCTTATTAAGGGAGAAGTGCCTGAAGAGGATTACACTCTTCCGATTGGAAAAGCAGATGTGAAACGTGAAGGCGATGATATTACGGTCATTACATATGGCCTTTGTGTGCATTTTGCGCTGCAAGCAGCAGACCGCCTTGCAAAAGACGGCATTTCTGCTCATATTCTCGATTTGAGAACAGTGTACCCGCTTGATCAGGAAGCGATTATAGAAGCGGCTTCTAAAACAGGGAAAGTGCTTCTGTTAACGGAAGATACAAAAGAAGGCAGCATCATGAGTGAGGTTGCGGCGATCATTTCAGAGCATTGCTTATTTGATTTAGACGCACCAATCAAACGCCTGGCAGGACCAGATATTCCGGCAATGCCTTATGCGCCGACAATGGAGAAATTCTTCATGGTCAACCCGGATAAGGTAGAAGCTGAAATGAGAGAGCTAGCGGCGTTTTAAGAAAGAGGAGGGTTTCAAAGTGGCAATTGAACAAATGAAAATGCCTCAGCTAGGTGAAAGTGTAACAGAAGGAACTATTAGCAAATGGCTCGTTTCACCTGGCGATCATGTGAATAAATACGATCCGATTGCGGAAGTCATGACGGATAAAGTGAACGCAGAAGTCCCGTCTTCTTTTACAGGAACGATTACAAAGCTATCGGCTGAGGAAGGCGAAACGCTGCAAGTAGGAGAAGTGTTCTGTGAAATTGAAGTTGAAGGAAGCGAGCAGCAGAGCGAGAAAGAAGCAGCACCTGAGCAAAGCAAAGCGCCTGAAGCAGATCAAACAAATGAGAATCAAAGTCAAAAGAAACGTTACTCTCCAGCCGTTCTTCGTTTAGCCGATGAGCATGGCATTGATTTAGCAGCTGTTCAAGGTACGGGAGCAGGTGGCCGAATTACTAGAAAGGATTTGCTGCAGCTGATTGAAAACGGCGGCGTTAAAGAGAAGACAGCACCTGTCAATGAACGTGCTGTTCAACCGGAGCCTGCGCAGCCATCTCACGCAAAAGCGGCTCCTGCCATCCCTTCCATGCCTGGTGATGTTGAGCTGCCAGTCACGCCGATCCGGCAGGCAATTGCGGCCAATATGCTGAGAAGCAAACATGAAATTCCGCATGCATGGACGATGATGGAAGTCGATGTGACAAATCTAGTGACAAGAAGAAATCAGCTGAAGGATCAGTTTAAAGCAAAAGAAGGCTTTAACTTGACGTTCTTTGCGTTCTTTGTCAAAGCAGTGGCTCAGGCCTTAAAGGAATTCCCTGAAATGAACAGTATGTGGGCTGGAGATAAAATTGTGCAGAAGAAAGCGATCAATGTTTCGATTGCTGTCGCTACAGATGACGCGCTTTTTGTTCCAGTCATTAAGGATGCGGATGAAAAGACCATTAAGGGCATCGCCAAAGAAATTCATGAGCTGGCGTCTAAGGTGAGACAAGGAACGCTCAAGCAAAGTGATATGGAAGGCGGTACATTCACTGTCAACAACACGGGATCATTTGGTTCAGTACAATCAATGGGAATCATTAATTATCCGCAAGCGGCGATTTTACAGGTAGAATCGATCGTGAAGCGTCCAATGATAGTAAACGGAATGATTGCGGCAAGAGACATGGTCAATCTTTGTCTTTCATTAGATCACAGAGTACTAGATGGTCTTGTATGCGGCAGATTCCTTCAGCGAATTAAACAAATCCTTGAAGACATCGACGAGCAGACATCTGTTTATTAAAACAATCATTTTCCCCCTCCCGGCATGAGAGGGGGATTTCCACATCTAGGAGAAAGGAGCGATGATATGTCTGGACTAGATTTTTTTGCTTTTCTAACGATTGGTCTCATGTTTATCACAGCGATTGCCTTCGCTTTTCTACGGTACATTTCTAAATCACGCAATCATCCTGAACGATTACTGCTTATCATATCGATCGTTTCAATCATTCAAATCGTGTACTGTCTGCTGATTGTCGGTGGGTTTAAAGGAGCAGCCAATAGCTTTTTAGGAATATCACTTCTCGCTGGGACACTTCTCGGATATGCACTTGAATATTTATACAGACGCTATATCAAAAAAAAGCCCGAATCAAAATGATGTCGGGCTTTTTTTTATTCTGCTGGAACAATAAAGGTCAAATGCTGCTTTAACACTTCTAAAGAAGAGGGAGCCTTCATATAAACCTCACCATCCGTATCAGCATCCATTTCCTCTTTTGTGTGGATACGAATACTGGACGCTTGAATGAGAGACAGATCGCCGGTGAAATCCTCCAGCTCTTCCCGGTTCATTGAGAAAATTTCTTTTAAAGCAGAGAAACTCGTATTTCTGCAAATTAAGATTTCAGCTTTTCCATCATCAATGGATGCATTAGGCAAATCAATTTTATTTGTACCGATAAAATGTCCATTCATGACAAGAACGATGACTGCTTCCTCTTCCCAGCTTTCCTCTTCGGTCTCAATCCGTACGTGAAAAGGATCTGTTTGCTGCAGTGTGCGCAGGGCACTTGTGAAGTAGCTGATTTTACCGAGTACGGCTTTTTCCTTGTCGTTAATGTTGTTGGACGTGTCTGCGATCAGCCCAATTCCCCAAAAGTTTAATACGTATCGATTCTCTGCTTTGATTAAGTCGACCTTTGTCTCTTTGCCGTCTACAATCATTTGAGCGGCTTTTTGCATCTGTTGAGGAATACCAAGCGTTCTAGAAAAATCATTGCATGTCCCGCCTGGTAATATCGCTACAGCGGGCCTTTTTTCTAAGCCGCCAATACCGTTCATACATTCATGCACGGTTCCATCTCCGCCTAATATGATGAGCAATTCCACTGTCTCAGCAATATGACGACAGAAATCATAAGCATCATTTGGCTGCTTTGTTGGTTTAAGAATGAGTTCATCAATATGTAGAGAAAGAAGAGGCACTGTTTGACCGAGTGTTTTTTCCATGTTTTTTTGTCCAGCATTTCCATTATAAATGAGCATCGCTTTTTTGAATTGTGCCATCACGCAGTTCTCCCTTTCATCTCTTTATCATCACTTTTCCCCAATTTGACAGCTCATAAACGATGTTCGGAAAAAGAGGCGATGGATAAGACAACACATTTGCCCGCAGGCGTTTTCCTTGTTATGATGGAGTTAAAATGGTTATGGTACGCTAAAGGAGTGGACGGACATGAATATTGATTTTAATTTATTTATGAATGATATTGTAAAACAAGCGAGAGAAGAAATTAAGCAGGCAGGCTACACTGAGCTCACGTCAGCTGAAGAAGTAGACGAAGCACTGACTAAAAAAGGAACGGCACTTGTCATGGTGAATTCAGTATGCGGCTGTGCAGGCGGTATTGCAAGACCAGCTGCCGGCTATTCTGTTCATTACGATAAGCGTCCAGATCAATTGCTGACAGTGTTTGCTGGGCAGGACAAAGAGGCAACAGCAAGAGCTCGTGAATACTTTGAAGCTTCCCGCCATCTTCACCATCCTTTGCCTTATTAAAAGATGGAAAAATCATCAAAATGGTCGAGCGTCATGAAATTGAAGGGCATGAGCCAATGGAAGTCGTGTCAAAACTACAAGCCGCTTTTGATGAGCATTGCGAAGAAATCTAACATATGACTTTTGAATGAATAAATATAAAGCAGTCCGGTCTTTAGATCGGTCTGCTTTTTGTTTTATAAGACAATAGAATCAAAATAATTTTAGCAAAATACTATTGCATCTTAAAAAGAAAGTGTTTAAAATACATTATAGTGAATAAATATTCAAATCAATACATGATTTTAAATACTGGGAGGCATCATCATATGAAAAAGTGGTTATTATTACTTATGACAGCTGGTCTTGCAGCTGCACTCGCAGCATGCGGAACTTCTTCTAATAATTCAAACGCATCAGGAGATGACAAGACACTCGTGATGGCGACATCAGCAGATTATCCGCCATTTGAATCAAAAGACGGAGATAAAATTGTCGGTTTTGATGTAGATCTTGCAACAGCACTAGCGAAAAAGAACGGCTACAAGCTAGAAATTCAAGATATGGACTTTGCTAGCCTTGTATCAGCCCTCAAAACAAACAAAGCTGATATTGTCCTTGCAGGAATGACACCTACAGAAAAACGTAAAAAGCAAGTTGATTTCTCTGATGTTTATTACAATGCTAAAAACTTGGTTGTATCAAAGAAATCTAGCGGTATTAAAGCAGAGAAAGATTTAAAAGATAAAACAGTCGGCGTTCAATTAGGTTCTATTCAACAAGATGAAGCAAATGGATTGCAAAAGAAATATAACCTTACAGTTGAAGACCGTAATAAAATTTCTGATATCGTTCAAGAGATCAAAGCAGGCCGTTTTGATGCAGCAATTATTGAAGATAAAGTAGCTGCTGGTTACTTGAAAAAGGAAAAAGACTTCCAAGCATTTGGATTGAACAGCTCAAACGAAGGTTCAGCCATTGCATTCAAGAAAAATAGCGACTTAACAGCGAAGTTTAATAAATCATTAAATGAAATGAAAGATAATGGTGAACTTGATAAATTAATTAAAAAATGGTTTGCTGATGAAAAGTAAGTCAGGAAAAGAATCAGCGTCATTCAAGAAAATCAAGTAGAAAAGCGCTGAAAAGTTCAACTCGTGTTGAACTTTTTTTCCTGTTTTGTATGAAGGCAAAAAAAAGGAGAATGTCATGTTTGATTTTAAAGATGTAATACCTCAGATGCCCTTTATTTTAGAAGGGCTTAAGGTCACACTTTCTATTGTAGTGGTATCCCTTTTCCTTGGATTTATCTTAGGAATATTATTAACGCTTTGTAAAATTAGTGTGTTTAAACCGCTCATTTGGATTGCAGACTTTTATACGTCAATTTTCCGAGGCACACCGCTTGTGCTTCAATTGCTCATTATTTATTTTGGTCTGCCTCAGCTTCTTGGGTTCCAAATCGATCAATACTGGGCTGCTGTAGCGGCATTTTCACTCAACTCCGCGGCATACGTATCTGAAATTATTCGTGCGGGTATTAATGCCATTGATAAAGGTCAAAAAGAAGCGGCCGTTGCTTTAGGCATCCCTTATGCTAAAATGATGAAGGACTTATTGCTTCCGCAGGCGTTTAAAAATATTTCACCTGCACTTGTGAATGAAACGATTACACTGACAAAAGAATCAGCAATTGTAACAGTCATCGGACTGGGTGATGTCATGAGACGAGCCTATCAAGCTGGGGCCGTCACGTATAATTATCTTGAACCGCTTATTTTTGCGGGTCTTATCTATTATGTCATCGTGCTTGTTCTCACCTTTGTCGGCAAATCGGTGGAAAGGAAGTTAAAATCAAATGATTAAAATAGAGAAACTCACAAAATCTTTTGGTAAAAACGAAGTTTTAAAGGGGATCGACACGACCATTAAAGAAGGGGAAGTTGTTGCGGTTATTGGACCATCTGGTTCAGGAAAATCGACCTTCCTCCGCTGCATCAACTTACTTGAAAAGCCGACTTCCGGTGTAATAACAATTAAGGACACCGAAATCACCAATCCAAAAACGAATGCACTAAAAGTGCGTGAGAACATCGGAATGGTATTTCAGCATTTCCATCTGTTCCCGCATAAAACCGTGCTGGAAAATATTACGTATGCGCCAATGAATGTGAAGAATCAATCGAAGGAAGACAGCATCAAGCAAGCTGAAGACCTGCTCAAAAAGGTAGGGCTTCTAGAGAAAAAAGATGATTTCCCGAACCGTTTGTCCGGCGGTCAAAAGCAGCGTGTGGCGATTGCACGTGCGCTTGCAATGACACCAGACATTATGCTGTTTGACGAACCAACGTCTGCCCTAGATCCAGAAATGGTCAAGGAAGTATTAGAGGTCATGAAAGAGCTGGCTCAATCTGGAATGACACTCGTCATCGTCACACATGAAATGGGCTTTGCAAAAGAAGTGGCTGACCGTGTGATCTTTATGGATGACGGGAAAATTGTAGAGGATGCAAACCCTGTACAATTTTTTGAATCACCGTCTTCACAGCGTGCGCAAGACTTCTTACAAAAAATATTATAAAGAAAAAAGGGAAGGAGACTTAACATCTCCTTCTTTTTTTGATTATAATGGGGAAAGTAAAAAAAGTTCACCATTTCACAAAAGTGAATGGAAACAAGACAGAAAAGAGTGAATCACATCATGTTTAAAATCGGCTACCGAACGCTGAAAACAGCATTAGGAACAGCGATCGCTATTTATATTGCACAATTGCTTGGCTTGCAAAATTATTCAGCTGCCGGGATTATTACGATCCTGTGTATTCAGGTGACAAAGAAAAGATCCCTCTTAGCATCGGGAGCCCGCTTTGCAGCATGCAGTCTCGCTATTTTATTTTCTTATTTATTTTTCGATCTGATCGGGTATCATCCTTTTGTGATCGGTTTGATGCTGCTTGTCTTTATTCCGACAACGGTTCTGCTTCGAATTAAAGAAGGGATTGTCACAAGTTCAGTCATCATCCTCCATTTATACATGTCTGGCGGAATTACCCTGCATCTCATTTGGAATGAACTGCTGCTGATTACTATTGGTGTTGGGGTAGCGCTGATTATGAACCTCTATATGCCTAGTGTTGATAAAAAGCTCAAACGCTACAGCGAACAAATTGAAGCCAACTTTGCTAAAATCTTTGAAGAAATCGAGCAATACTTAATGACAGGGAAACAAGACTGGACAGGAAAAGAAATACCAGAGACACATCAATTGATTAAAGAAGCAAAAGCTCTTGCATATCGTGATGTTGAAAACCATGTATTAAGACATGAAAACCTGTACTATCATTATTTCAACATGAGACAAAAGCAATTTGAAATCATTGAGCGTGTGCTGCCCAAAATTACGTCGATTTCCGTCACAACGGAGCATGGACAAATCATTGCAGAATACATTAGAGACTTACGCGAACATATTCACCCAGGGAACACAGCGCATAAGTTTTTAAGACGTCTCATTGATATGAAAGAAGAATTCGACGCACTTCCGCTCCCGCAAACACGAGAAGAATTTGAGGCAAGAGCGGCACTCTTTCATTTCCTCGGTGAAATGGAACAATATTTAGTACTGAAAAGCTATTTTAAAGGGATGAAAGAATAGAGACGCATGAGTTCCTCCTTCATTGGTCAATCTAATGAAAAAGGAGGAGCCTATGCGTCTTTTATTTTATACCGTACTGACCATGTCCCTTTCACCTATCTGGCCGCTTGGACAAAACCCGCTGCCAGGTGACCCATTTGTCATTATTAATAAACAAACGAATGAACTTGCCTTTATTGATCATGGGAAAATTCAAAAAGTATATCCTGCCTCTACAGGAAAAACAGCAGATTTAACGCCAGAAGGTGAATTTACCATTATGATCAAAGCGAAAGATCCCTATTACAGAAGAAAAAATATTGAAGGCGGTGCGAAGAATAATCCTCTTGGACGAAGATGGATTGGATTTGATGCACGAGGAACAGATGGCAGAACCTATGGAATTCATGGAACAAGTGATGAAACTTCGATTGGGAAATTTATCACGGCAGGCTGTGTGAGACTTCATAATCAAGATGTAGAGCTGCTGTTTGATCAGCTTCCAATTGGAACAAAGGTATGGATTACAAAATCAAGTGCTTCCTTTGAAACGCTTGCCAAAGACAAACAGGCCATTCGTTGATATCCCGAATCACCTGCTTGTCTGCTTTTATTCAATCCTTATAAAAAGGCTGCTGCTCCTGCTAAAAGTGAAGAAACTAACAGCAGGCTAATCATAAGCAATACCATAAATTTCATGAATTTTTGAGACATATCGCACCCCTATAACCGAAGATTTTTGCGACAAGCGCAGTTGTCTTTATTTTATCTGGTTTTTTCATATGCGACAAGTGATCAGCAAAGGAAGTGAACGGATGACACAAATCGATCATATTGCCATTGCCGTCTTTTCTATTAAAGAAACATCTCAAACGCTTCATCAGCTATTTAATTGGCATTTTTCAGACATACAGGAGATTCCTGAGCAGGAGATTAAAGCGTCCTTCGCTTCACTTGATGATCTGCACATTGAATTAATTGAGCCGATCTCAGCCCGCAGTAAACTACATAATTTCTTAAAAAAAAGAGGAGAGGGGCTTCATCATATTGCGCTAAAGTCGGGTGACATTCAGGCTGATCTTAGCCGTCTCGATCACCTTGGCGTGCAGCTTCTCCAAAAAACAGCACAGATGGGCGCCAGCGGAAAGCAAATTGCATTTATTTCACCTAAAGAAACGTCAGGTGTGTTATTTGAATTGTGCGAGTCCTTGAAAGGAGAGAAACATAGTGATGAATGAATCGTTCAATGACTTGTCTGAATGGCGGAAGAAAGCGTTAATGGGTGGCGGCGAAAAACGAGCAGCGGTTCACAAGAACAAAGGAAAGCTGACGGCTCGAGAGCGGCTTCATGAACTTCTTGACGAGGGCAGCTTGATGGAAATTCAGTCATTTGCAACAGGCGATCTGTCAGAGCATGTTGGAGACGGTGTCGTCATTGGAACGGGACTCATTCATGGAAAACCAGTATGTGTTTATGCACAAGATGCAACAGTATATGGGGGCTCATTAGGCGAAATGCATGCGAAGAAAATTGCCGCTTTAATGGATCTGGCCGCTAAAAATCAGATGCCGGTCATCGGTCTAAAAGACTCAGGTGGTGCGAGAATTCAAGAGGGTGTGGTATCATTAGAAGGATACGGACAGATTTTTAAACGGAATGTGCTGTACTCTGGTCGAATCCCGCAAATATCTGTTATTTTAGGTTCATGTGCTGGAGGTGCAGTCTATTCTCCTGCATTGACTGATTTTGTCTTCATGACAGAGCAAACAGCTCATATGTTTTTAACTGGTCCGAAAGTAATAGAAAAAGCAACAGGAGAAACGGTCTGTCCTGACCGTCTTGGCGGTGCAAGTGTTCAGCATCAGACAAGCGGGAATGTGCACTATACTGGGAAAGATGAGAAGGACGTGTTAAAAGCGGTTCGAACTCTTTTAACGTACATACAAACGAAACAACAGGCTGTCACACGCGCTGGGGTACGAAAGCACGATACCGCCGATCCAGCAGAATTCTGCCAAAGAATCCATCACGCACCTATGATGTCAAACAAGTGGTGACAGCGATAACCGATCCAGACTCATTCTTTGAAACGCAGCCTTGTTTCTCAAAAAATATTGTCACAGGTTTTGCCAGATTACAAGGAGCCTCCATTGGTGTTGTTGCCAATCAGCCAAAGGTGCTGGCAGGCAGCCTTGATCTTGACGCTTCCGATAAAGCGGCCAGGTTTATTCGATTTTGTGATGCGTTTCATATTCCGATCTTAACCCTTGTGGACGTTCCTGGTTTTTTACCAGGGGAGAAAGCTGAGCATGCAGGAATTATCCGCCACGGTGCAAAGCTTTTATATGCGTATGCTGAAGCAACCGTTCCCAAAATTACTGTGATTTTAAGAAAGGCGTTTGGCGGTGCTTATGTCGCGATGAATAGCAAGGGCTTAGGCGCTGACTTTGTTTATGCATGGCCAGAGGCCGAAATTGATGTCATGGGGAAAACGTTCGCAGACGAAATTGTTCATCCTGCTTCGCGCGAGTCTGAAAACAAACCAAGTGTATGGAAAGCGGCCCAGGCAGGTCTGATAGACGATATTTTTATGCCAGCTGAAACGAGAGAGCGATTGATCCGCTCATTTGATTTGCTTCGCAGTAAGGAAGAAGATAGACCGTTAAAAAAGCATGGCAACATGCCGCTATAAGAGGAGGAGCATCATCATGATCAATGAAAAACGCTTACTAGACGAATTTTTAGAATTAGTTCAGGTTGATTCAGAAACAAAACACGAAGAGAAAATTGTTGAAGTATTAAAAGAAAAATTCTCGCAGCTTGGTCTTAAAGTGGTTGAAGACGATTCAAAAGCAGCAACAGGCCACGGTGCAGGCAACCTTGTCTGCACATTAGAAGGGAATCAAGAGGCAGATACGATTTATTTCACTTCTCATATGGATACAGTTGTGCCGGGAAATGGCGTAAAACCAGTCATTGAGGACGGCTATGTGAAAACAGATGGAACAACTATTCTTGGTGCTGACGATAAAACAGGACTTGCTGCTATGTTTGAAGCGATCCGTGTGCTGAAAGAGAAAAATTTAAAGCACGGGAAGATTGAATTTGTGATCACAGCAGGCGAGGAATCAGGACTTGTTGGAGCAAAAGCGTTAGACCCAAATTTGATGACAGCGAAATACGGCTATGCCCTTGATTCAGATGGCAAGGTTGGTACGATTATCGTAGCTGCACCAACACAGGCAAAAGTACGCGCAACGATTTACGGAAAAACCGCTCACGCAGGTGTCGCGCCTGAAAAAGGTGTGTCTGCGATTACCATTGCATCAAAAGCAATTGCCAGCATGCCACTTGGCCGCATCGATGAAGAAACAACAGCGAATATCGGCCGTTTTGAAGGCGGAACACAAACGAATATTGTGTGCGATCAAGTCGATATTTTGGCGGAAGCACGCTCTTTAGAACCAGCAAAAATGGAAGCTCAAGTAGCGAAGATGAAAGAAGCCTTTGAAAAAACCGCTAAAGAAATGGGCGGAAGTGCCGATGTACAAATTGACATCATGTATCCAGGCTTCAAATTCTCACACGGCGATCAAGTCGTAGAAGTGGCGAAAAAAGCGGCAGCAAAAATTGGCCGTCCTTCAGAACTGCAGACGAGCGGCGGAGGCAGTGATGCAAACGTCATTGCAGGCAACGGCGTCCCAACTGTCAACCTAGCTGTTGGATATGAAGATATTCATACGAAAAATGAGAAAATGCCGATTGAAGAATTAGTCAAAACAGCTGAAATGGTTCTCGCCATTATCGAAGAAACGACAAATCCATCGTAAAGGCAGGAGACTCTGTGAGCGCGCAAAAGATTATTATTTTTCAGGTGGGGCAAGAGGAGTTTGGCATCAGTGTAGAGCATATTCGTTCGATTGAAAAGGTCCCTTACTTACAAGAAGTATCGAACCTTCCAAAAGAAATTAAAGGGCTGATGTCATTAAGAGGAGAGGTCATTCCTGTCAGTGACACAGGTGTGATGCTTCACGGAAAGCCTCTTGATGTAAACGAGCAGTCAAAGGTACTGCTATTTGAAGTAAACGATCAAATGATTGGCTGTCTTGTCTCAGATGCAAAAGATATTATCGATATCGAGCAAAGCGAGATCAAGCCATTTCATATGAACACGAAGGCCTCTGAATATTTCTTCGGCGTTGTTGAGAGAGAAAACAAAATGATTTTACAAGTGGACCCAAATAAGTTCCTTGGGAAAATTGAGGACCTCGATCAATTGCCAGACCGGTTGAAAGAAGAATTGGCATAATGAAAAGCCCCTTATCTTTAGATAAGGGGTTTATTTTTATTCAGCAGCTGGTTTGGCTTGTTCGTTAGCCGCAGCTTTCGTTTTTGATTTTTGGTACATGACATTTAAAATAATCGTTTGAATCGTGAGTAGTAGTCCGCTTGTCATCCAGTATAAAGGAAGAGCAGCGGGTGCATTAATTGAAAGAAACAGCATCATGATTGGGAAAATCATGCCCATTACTTTCGCCTGCTTCAGCGCAGCCTCTGTCTGGGTGCCTGATTGCTTCGCATATTTTTGCGTGACATAAAATTGTAAGAAATACATAGCCCCTGCAAAAATCGCCACCAATAAATCGGTTTGTCCTAAGTTAAACCATAAGAACGTATGAGTTGCGATCTCAGGTGTTGAGCGGATTGCTGAGTAAAAGCCAAGAACAATTGGAATTTGAATCAGCATCGGCAGACAGCCCATGGCAAGCGGATTCACATTGTTCTCTTTATATACTTTCATCATTTCCATTTGCAGTTCTTTTTGTTTTTCAGGTTCTTTCGTTTTCTTCAATTTGTTTTGTATTTGGTCAATCTGAGGCTTCACCAATGCCATTTTTTCCTGCATGACTCTTTGCTTCTTAAATTGATTCGCAAAAAGTGGGAAAATCAGCAGGCGGACAATCAAGGTGACGAACATAATCGATAAACCATAATCATCATGGAAAAAGTTCGCAAGCCAAATGATCAGCTCAGAAAAAGGCTGAACAAAATAATGATGGAAAAACCCATCAGAGCTCGTATTCGTTTGCGCACTCGCTGCAAATGCAGGTGACGCAATCATCATCAAACATAAAGTCGTAAACACAGTCAATAAACGTTTCAATTCGTTTCCTCCTCATGATTAAAAAAATTTAATTAGCGAGAGGAAGCGAATGGTCTTCATCATCATTAGATGATCTTTTCATTCGAATGACTTTACTAATCCAAGTTGTAATGCGATCATATATGATAAACAGAAAGTCTGTTCGATTCAAGCAAGATGCGTCCAACTCTTCCAAACGATGCCCACCAAGGTGTTCGTTCATACGGCAGTCTTTTAATAAAAACGCAATGCCGATGGCCGTCAGCGCTGGAAGAATAATCGTAAAGAATTCAACAAGGAAAAAGACTTCATTGAATGTATCAATTATCATGATTATCACATCCATTTCATTACTCACAGTGTACTATACACATGGTTAAATGTCTAACAGAACCGTGTGTTTTCTCCATTAAATAAAATCCCTTATTCTGTATAAAATAGTAAATGTCATCCAAACTTCATATTTCCTATCCTATAATGAGGGGGATGAAAAGAAATGGAGGTTTTGAATATGACAAGTATTTACCCAAAGTTTCGAGCAGCTGCGGTACAAGCAGCACCAGTCTATTTAAATTTGGAAGCAACCGTTGAGAAATCATGTGACCTGATTGACGAGGCAGCTTCAAATGGTGCAAAGCTTGTGGCATTCCCAGAAGCATTTTTACCAGGTTATCCTTGGTTTGCTTTTATTGGTCATCCAGAATATACAAGAAAGTTCTATCATGAATTATATAAAAATGCAGTTGAAATCCCTAGCTTAGCCATTCAAAAAATCAGTGAAGCAGCAAAAAGAAATGAAACGTACGTTTGTATATCATGCAGTGAAAAAGATGGCGGCTCTCTCTATTTAGCTCAGCTTTGGTTTAATCCAAATGGGGATTTAATAGGAAAACATCGGAAAATGAGAGCTTCTGTAGCAGAAAGACTCATTTGGGGGGATGGAAGTGGCAGTATGATGCCAGTGTTTCAAACTGAAATTGGAAACCTGGGCGGATTGATGTGCTGGGAGCATCAAGTCCCGCTAGATCTTATGGCGATGAATGCCCAAAATGAGCAGGTACATGTAGCCTCTTGGCCAGGTTATTTTGATGATGAAATATCAAGCAGATATTATGCCATCGCGACACAGACATTTGTGCTGATGACATCATCTATATATACGGAAGAAATGAAAGAGATGATTTGTTTAACGCAGGAGCAAAGAGATTACTTTGAAACATTTAAGAGCGGGCATACGTGCATTTACGGGCCAGATGGGGAGCCGATCAGTGATATGGTTCCAGCTGAAACAGAGGGAATTGCTTACGCTGACATTGATGTAGAAAGAGTCATTGATTACAAGTATTATATTGATCCGGCTGGACACTACTCCAATCAAAGTTTGAGTATGAATTTTAATCAACAGCCTACTCCGGTTGTGAAACAATTATATCCTCAAAAAAATGAAGTATTCACATATGAGGACATTCAATATCAACATGGTATACTTGAAGAAAAAGTGTAAATGAACGTGAAACCTTCTCTTTTTTAGAGAAGGTTTTTTTGAGGAAAGATGAAATAAATCAATGTATAATCAAAAATAGCTGATCAAAATTCAAGTAGACAAGAAAATGGGGTTATGCCAATGTCAAATATTATTTTTCATATAGACATGAATGCTTTTTATGCCAATGTAGAAATGGCGTATGATCCTTCTTTGCGAGGGAAACCTTTAGCCATCAGCGGAAATGCAAAAGAGCGTAAAGGGATTGTTGTGACGTGCAGCTACGAGGCGAGAGCATTAGGTGTGAAGCCCCCGATGCCCTTGTGGGAGGCGAAGCGGCTATGTCCGGGACTCATTGTCCGCACACCGAACTTTGACCGGTACCGCAGCTCCTCACAAGAGATGTTTACAATACTAAGAGAATACAGCGATTTAGTCGAACCTGTATCGATTGATGAGGGCTACATTGATTTAACGCATACGCCATATGCCGAGCATGCGGTAAAAACGGCTCATGACATTCAAACAAGGCTAGTAGAGGAGCTGATGCTTCCTTCAAGTATCGGCATTGCACCGAATAAATTTTTAGCGAAAATGGCGTCTAATTGGAAAAAGCCAATGGGAATCACCATATTGCGTAAACGAGATGTTCCGAACATGCTTTGGCCGCTACCTGCTGGTGACATGCACGGGGTTGGACAAAAAACGGCAGATAAATTGAAAACCATCGGAATTCATACTATAGAAGACTTAGCGAAAGCGAATGAGTATACGCTAAAAGAATTGCTTGGCATTAATGGACCGAGATTAAAGCAAAAGGCGAATGGTGAACATGACGGCATCGTGGACCCAGAAAGAATATACGAATTTAAATCCGTCGGCAATTCATCCACTCTGCCTCATGATTCGGATGATTCAGATGAACTTGTCACGTTAATTGATAAGCTGTCACAATCTGTGAGTGCAAGGTTAAAGAGAAAAGAAGTGATGGCGAATCGGCTGCTCATCATGATTCGATATGCAAGCTGGAAAAATATCACGCGAAGTATCATGCTCACAAATCCAACGGATCGAAAGGAAGACATATTTGAAGCGGCAAAACAGTTATTCCTGAAACATTGGAATGATCAGCCAGTGAGGCTCTTAGGTGTAACGGGGACAGACCTAGTCGAACGAAAAGCAGCCGTTAAACAGCTTGATTTATTTTCATATACAGAAGATGCAAAAGAAGAGCCCCTCCAAACCATTTTAGATGGACTGAAAGAAAAATATGGAAAACCATTGGTGCAAAGAGGGATCACCATTAAGGAAAAAGAGAGTAAAACAAGCGGGACAAGTTTTAATAAAGATTTTTTTCAGGACGAAAGAGGAAATGACTAGCCTGAAAACTTGATAAAAGAGGTGATGTTGTGGTAATTTCAAAGGGTACATCATTTCAGCAGTAATCAATATAGTGTGTTAGAAGGGACGTCAGAATAATGTCAAAACAACAAATCGGTGTGGTTGGACTAGCCGTTATGGGGAAAAACCTTGCCCTCAATATTGAAAGCCGCGGTTTCTCCGTATCCGTTTATAACAGATCTAGCAGCAAAACAGAAGAGTTTCTTCAAGAAGCAGAAGGAAAAAACGTTGTTGGCACATACAGCATCGAAGAATTTGTTCAGTCGCTTGAAACACCGCGTAAAATTCTTTTAATGGTAAAAGCTGGTGCAGCAACAGATGCAACCATTCAATCATTACTTCCTCACCTAGAGAAAGGTGACATTTTAATTGATGGTGGAAATACATATTACAAGGATACACAAAGACGTAATCAAGAGCTTGCAGAAAGTGGCATTCACTTTATTGGTACAGGTGTTTCCGGCGGTGAAGAAGGCGCGCTAAAAGGTCCTTCCATCATGCCAGGCGGTCAAAAAGAAGCGCATGAGCTAGTGAAACCAATTTTAGAAGCGATCTCTGCGAAAGTAGATGGCGAGCCTTGTACAACGTATATCGGCCCAGATGGAGCAGGACATTATGTCAAAATGGTTCATAACGGTATCGAGTACGGAGATATGCAATTGATCTCTGAATCATACTTTATCTTGAAGCATGTTGCTGGATTGTCAGCAGGGGAGCTTCATGAAGTATTCTCAGAGTGGAATAAAGGCGAGCTTGACAGCTATTTAATCGAAATTACAGCTGACATTTTCACAAAAGTGGATGAAGAGACAAACCAGCCGCTTGTGGATGTGATCTTAGATAAAGCTGGTCAAAAAGGAACTGGAAAATGGACAAGCAAAAGCTCACTTGATCTAGGTGTCCCGCTTCCAATCATTACTGAGTCTGTTTTTGCGCGCTACATTTCAGCAATGAAAGATGAGCGTGTGGAAGCAAGTCAATTGATCCAAGGTCCTGAGCCTGCGCAATCAGCTGAGAATAAACAAGAGCTGATTGAAGCGGTTAGAAAAGCCCTATTCATGAGTAAAATCTGTTCTTACGCACAAGGCTTTGCGCAAATGAAAGCAGCGTCTGATGAATATAACTGGGATTTAAAATACGGTGAAATTGCGATGATCTTCCGCGGCGGATGTATCATTCGTGCAGCCTTCTTACAACAAATTAAAGAAGCATATGACCGTAATCCTGAACTGAAAAACCTATTGCTTGATCCATACTTTAAGGATATTGCTCAAAACTATCAATCATCACTTCGTAAAGTCATTTCACTTGCAGTTGAACAAGGAGTTCCTGTTCCTTCATTCTCAAGTGCACTTGCTTACTTTGATAGCTATCGCACAGCTGTCCTTCCAGCGAATTTAATTCAAGCACAGCGTGACTATTTCGGTGCACATACGTATGAGCGCACAGATAAAGAAGGCGTATTCCATACTGAATGGATGAAATAAACAGAACGACTGAAAAACCTTACCTTTGGTAAGGTTTTTTTGTTTGCATATTTTCGGCTAAAAATGAGAAAAAGAGGGATGCTATGTAAAAAAGACAAGAAAGTAGGGATAGAAGTGGGCATCTTATATGCACTTCTCCCAGCGATATTTTGGGGAAGTATTGTTCTCATCAGTGTCAAACTAGGCGGGAATGCGTATCAGCAAACCCTCGGCATTACGCTCGGCGCGTTTTTATTTTCGATTGTAGCTTTTTTCATCAAAATGCCAGAGCTGACACCGCTTATATTTGCGGTTTCCGTCATTTCAGGCATCTTTTGGAGTATTGGACAAATGAATCAGCTTTCAAGTGTCGCTTTTCTTGGCGTGTCTAAAGCGGTTCCTTTATCAACGGGCATGCAGCTTGTGAGCACGACCCTATTTGGCGTCATGGTCTTCAAAGAATGGCAGACAATGACTGTCATACTCATTGGTTCCTGCGCCATTTTACTGATCATTGCAGGTGTTGTCATGACATCGCTCGGTCAAAAAAAGAATGGCGGCGAGAATGGCAGAGGCAATTTTAAAAAAGGGATCATTATTCTACTCATATCCACCGTCGGCTACGTCGGATATGTTGTCATTTTAAGATGGTTTGATATTGATGGCTGGTCTGCACTCGTCCCGCAATCTGTCGGCATGCTTCTTTCATCCTTAGCGATTAGTTTAAAGCAGGATCCATTTAGTAAATATACGTTTAGAAATATCATTGCCGGTCTTATTTGGTCAACAGGAAATCTTGGGCTGCTTTTGGCCATTCCATTAATTGGCGTAGCCGTAAGCTTTTCAATGTCACAAACAGGGATTGTCATCTCAACACTAGGCGGCATTTACTTATTAAAAGAGAAAGCATCTAGAACAAGCTTTGTCATTGCAGGCTGCTTGATGATTATTGCAGGCGGTGTGCTGCTAGGCTTTACAAAATAGGAGGTAACACGAATGTATCCAGATTTAGAAGGAAAAACAGTTCTGATTACAGGCGCAGGTACAGGAATTGGTCAAGCGATGGCACGCCGATTTGGACAAGAAAAAGCCAATGTGGTGATCAATTACTTTTCTGATAAAGAAAATCCGGATGACACCATTGCAGAAATTCAAAAACATGGCGGACAGGCTGTGAAAATCAAAGGAGATGTATCAAAGGAAGAGGATATGCAAGCAATGATTAATAAAGCTGTTGATACATTCGGCAGCCTTGATGTGATGATCAATAACGCAGGCATTGAAAATGAAGTGCCTTCCACCGAAATGACGCTGGATAATTGGAACAAAGTGATGTCTACCAATTTAACAGGTATGTTTCTAGGATGCCGTGATGCACTAAAGTATATGACGGATCATGGGATAGAAGGCTCGATCATTAATATGTCGTCTGTTCATCAGCAAATTCCTTGGCCTCATTTTGTCCATTATGCAGCTAGTAAAGGAGGCGCCAAGCTTTTGACAGAAACATTGGCGCTTGAATATGCCCCTAAAAAAATCCGTGTAAACAGTATTGCACCAGGCGCCATTGATACCCCGATTAATGCGGAGAAATTCGATGATCCGGCCTTGAAAAAAGGCGTAATTGAGCTGATTCCAATCGGCTATATTGGAAAGCCGGAAGAAGTGGCAGCATGCGCTGTCTGGCTGGCATCAAAAGAAGCAAGCTATGTTACGGGCCTAACGTTATATGTAGACGGCGGCATGACAAAGTATCCAGGTTTTCAGGCAGGAAAAGGATAATATAAAAAAAGAGCGTACAATACGCTCTTTT